>DATFCB010000206.1:0-2397 GCA_035253525.1 Pyrinomonadaceae bacterium
TGGAGTGCCGAAAGGGTCTCTTAATTGTCTGCCGAAGTGATAATGCCTTTCAAACGCTTCCCGAAAGATTTGAGGCGAGATTCTTTGGGGCGCGGCTGGTCGGAGGGCGCGGGTGCGGCCTGCTGGTGCGGGGCCGTGCAGGATTGGCGAGGTTCCGTCCCGGCGGGGTAAGTCATGCGGCTTTTAGTGGGGCACGCGGGCGTCGCGAGTTGCCCGGTCGTGGGGTCAATCGTGACCGTCACGGTCGGGAGGGCGCGCACCTCCGCGGCGGCAGCGTGTGCGCCGACAGGCTGTGCCTCTGGTTGCGGGGCCGCCTGTTTGGCGCGCGGCAGTTTGGAAGAGGCTGTGCCAGTTTCGGTCTTCTGATTATCCTGGCCCATTTCAGGCTGTGACTGTGGCGCAGTCTGCGCACGTTGCTCGTCTGCCGAAGGGACGAAGGCGCGGAAGGCTGAGAAAAAGACTACGCCGGAGACCAGCAAAGCGAGCAGCACTAATTGCCAGCGGCCGCGTCGCGGGGGCGCGGGCCTTTGCGGCGCATCAGCTTGAGCGGGAGGAGGCGTGGACGCTCTCGGCCTGCGTCCGCTCTTGGCGGCGGTCAGTTGGTCGTAGGCTTCGTTAATCTCTTTGAGCTTCTCCTGCGCCTTCTGCTGTAGGCGCGGGTCGTGCGCGAAGCGGTCCGGGTGCCAGACCTTCGCCATGTCGCGGTGAGCCGTCTTCAATTCCTGGGCCGAAACGCCCGGCCGCACGCCGAGCAGTTCGTAGCATTTATTCAATTCGTCCACGTGTTGCAGTCTTCCCCTCAGGATAAAATGTCTGCCAGGCGCGACACGCCCTTGAACTTGTCCAGCAACTCCGAAGGCCCAGGCACGGGCAGGCCCATATAATTCATCGCCGCCAGGCAGGCGACGACGAGCATGCACGCGATGACGAGCCGCATGGCCGCCAGGCCCGCGCGCCGCAGGACGGCAGAAGCACGCATAAATCTAAAACTCCTCGCTGATGCCGAGTTTTAATTTGGAGAGGATGAATGGGGCGTACCGACTGAACAGATATCTTGAGGCCGCTGTTAATGTCTTTGACTCAGGAGCTACAACCGGCCTCAGTCGTTATTATCGCAGGCCGCGAGTTTGTTGACAACAGTCTTCTTGATGGCCTAAGAGTAGACTTATGACCTTTCGTCAGACGCCCCCGACGCTCGGCAACCAGTACGAGGACGACCGCGTGTTGCGCTCCTTTTTAAGGCGCGCGCTTCCCCTTGAAGTGCTGCGCGAGATAGAGCCGTCGCTCGCCGAGATGGGGCGTCTCGCGGGGGACGACCTCTACCGTTTGCAGCTCGCCGACCGTCTCAACGAGCCGAGGCTCACGCCGTGGGACGCGTGGGGGAATCGTGTTGACCACATAGAACTGACGCCCCTGTGGCGCGCGGCCGCGCGCATCAGCGCCGAGCACGGCGTCGTGTCGGTCGCGTACGAAAGCAGGCACGCGCAGTTTTCCAGAATTCATCAGGCGGCGCTCGCTTATCTCTTCACCCCTTCGACGGACATCTACAGTTGCCCGCTCGCCATGACGGACGGCGCGGCGCGCACGCTCCTCCTCTCAGGCAACCGCGCGCTCATCAATCGCGCCGTCCCGCACCTGACGACGCGCGACCCAAATGAATTCTGGACGAGCGGCCAGTGGATGACGGAAGCGACGGGCGGCTCCGACGTGGGCTTGTCGGAGACTGTCGCGCGGCAGGACGACGGGGGCGGCTGGCGGCTTTACGGGAGAAAATGGTTCACTTCGGCTACGACCTCCGAGATGGCGCTGACGTTGGCGCGCCCCGAAGGGAACCCAGGCGGCGGACAAGGGCTCGCACTCTTCTATGTCGAGACGCGCGACGAACGGGGACGCTTGCGCGGCATAGAGATCAATCGTCTCAAGGACAAGTTGGGGACGCGCAAAGTCCCTACGGCCGAGTTGACGCTCGCGGGCACGCCGGCCGAGTTGGTCCTGGGGACGACCGACGGCGTGCGCAACATCACGCCGATGCTCAACATCACGCGGCTGTGGAACGGCATCAGCGCAGTCTCCTTGATGCGGCGCGGGGTGGCGCTCGCTCTGGACTACGCGCGCAAGCGCACGGCCTTCGGGTCCATGCTTTCCGAGAAGCCTCTGCACACGGATACGCTCGCCGGTTTGCAGGCCGAAACGGAAGCGGCCTTTCACCTGGCCTTCCGCGTGGCCGAGTTGACCGGCCGCAGCGAGGCGGGCGAGATCAATGAAGACGAGGCACATCTCTTGCGCCTCGCGACACCGCTGATGAAGCTCGTGACGGGCAAGCAGGCGGTGGCGGTCGCGAGCGAAGTGTTGGAAGCCTTCGGCGGCGCGGGTTACGTAGAGGACACGGGGCTGCCC
>DATFCB010000207.1:0-3772 GCA_035253525.1 Pyrinomonadaceae bacterium
CTGATCTCTTTGCGCCTTTGCGCCTTGGCGAGAGATTTCCTCACGCAAAGGCGCAAAGTCGCAAAGAATAAAGCCGCAACTTTTAATCAAGATGAAAAGTAAAAAATCCGGGCAGGCGGATAACCCTTGGGTCCGCAAGTGCGACGTGGATGAGGAGCGCGGCCTCAAGCTCCCCATCCCGACGCAGGTCGTCTCGAACGAAGAGTTCATCCCCATCCCGCAGACCGTCAAGCAGAGAGAGGTCGAAGCTCGTTTGACCGAGTTGGCCGACAAGACGGCGAAGAAGTTGAGCGTCACACGCCGCCAATTCCTCGCGTCTTCCGGCGGGATGGCCGCGGCCTTTCTCGCGATGAACTCCGTCTTCGGACATTTCTTCGACGTGGAGGCGAGCGAACTCACGGAGCCGCAGGCCCGCGCCGAGAAATGGCCCAAAGGGCAGTTCATCTTCGACGTGCACACGCACCACGTCGCCGCCGGGCGTAACATCCCCTTCGTCCTCGGATACCGCAACTACGCCGAGAACTGGAACCCTGACTTGCGCGGGCGCGAGCACAAGATGGCCGACTTGTATCTAGCCAACTACATCAAGGAAATCTTCCTCGACAGCGACACCACGATGGCCGTCATTACGGGGCTGCCCGCGCCGACCGAAGCGGAGAACGTCTTGCCGCCCGCCGAGATGTTCGAGACGCGCGCCGAGATTAACGGCCTCGCCAAATCCCGCCGCCTGCTCTCGCACGGCCTCATCCGCCCGAACGACGGCCGCCGCGACCTTGAGCTGATGCAGTACCAGAAAGAGAAGCTCAAGGTGGACGCGTGGAAGGGCTATCCGGGACAGGCGTTCAGCGAGTCGGATCAGGGCTGGTGGATGGACGACGAAAAGCTTGTTTACCCGGTCTACGAATACTCGCGCAAGGTCGGCATCAAAAACATCTGCGTACACAAGGGGCTGCCCCTTTCCGGCTGGAACATAGAGCGTTCGAGCGCGCGCGACGTGCCCAAGGCTGCGCAAGACTTCCCGGACCTGAACTTCCTCATCTACCACTCCGCCTTCAAAGGTTTGCGCGACGCGGAGCCAGCGGCGCGCGACAACTTCAAGACCACGGCTTACGTCCCGTGGGTCTCTGACCTCTGCGACGCGCGGAAGAAGAATCCGAAGATGACCAACGTCTACATGGACCTCGGCACGACGTTCGGGATGATGGTCGTCACGCACCCCATGCTCTGCGCGCACGTCCTCGGTATGATCATACAGGCGTTCGGCGAAGACCATGTGCTCTGGGGCACAGACTCCATCTGGTGGGGAAGTCCTCAGTGGCAGATAGAAGCGTTCCGACGTTTACAGATGCCGCAGGAGTTGATTGACCGCTTCGGCTACAAGCCGCTCACCGCCGGGGTCAAGGAGAAGATTCTCGGCCTCAACGGCGCGCGCGTTTACGGCGTTGACGTGCGCTCCCGCATGAACGCGATTCCACACGACTACATCTCGAAACTGAAAACGAAGTACCGCGCGGAGAACCCGCTGCCCTCCAACACACAGTACGGCTGGATCGCCAGGAGATAAAATGAACGGATTGAAACAAGCACAGGTGTTCAGAATTCTAGGCTCGCTCTTACTCCTAGCCCTCTCGCCCGTTGCTATCCTGGCCGCGGGCCGTCACGCGGAATCGCCGAAGGCAGGGCAAGGGAGTCGCAACATAGATTTCAGCGAGCTTGAAAAAGTCATCGAGGCAGAGTTGAAAGAGACTGGCACGCCGGGCGCGGCGGTCGCGGTCATCAGCGACGGGCGGGTCGTCTTCGCGAAGGGCTTCGGCGTCGCGAGCGTAGAGACGGGCGGCGCGATCACGCCCGACACGCTCTTTCGCCTCGGCTCGACGACGAAGATGTTCACGGGCGCGGCGCTGGTCACGCTCTCCGACAAGAATCGCCTCAAGCTCGACGAGGCCATAGGCAAATACGCCAAGGGTCTCCCGCCGAAGCTCTCGCAGGTCACGGCCCATCAACTCCTGAGCAACAACGCGGGCGTCGGCGATTTTGCTGCGCCACCACAGTCGCACGACGATGCGGCGCTCAGCACGATGGTGCGCTCGTGGAAAGACGACGTGATGTTTGGCGAGCCCGGAAAAGTCTATTCGTATTCGAGTCCCGGATTCTGGCTCGCGGGTTACGTGCTGGAAGAGACTGGGGGCAAGCCTTACGCGGACATGATGGACGAGTTGCTGTTTCAGCCGCTCGGGATGCGGCGCACGACTTTGCGCCCGCTGGTGGCTATGACTTACCCGCTCGCGGTGGGCCACGCGCCCGGCACGGACGGGAAAGTGGCGGTCATCCGCCCGGCCTACGACAACGTGGCACAGTGGCCCGCCGGCTCAATCTTCTCCTCGGCCAACGACCTCTCGCGCTTCGCCATCGCCATGATGGCGGACGGCCGCCTGGACGGCGCGCAAGTTCTCTCCCCCACGCTCTTCAAGCGCCTCTCGGGCGAGCACGTCGCGATGCCCGGCGCGCCGGAGGTGCATTACGGCTACGGGCTATTGAATTTCGAGGACCGTGGCGTGAGGATGGTGATGCACGGAGGTTTTAGTCGCGGCTACGGCTCCATGCTCCAGATGGCCCCCGAGCACCGCTTCGCCGTCATCGTCGTCACCAACAAGAGCGGCGTCACGCTCGGCAAGACGACCGAGAAGGCACGGGAACTCGTGCTCACGCTCAAGCCCGCCGAAGCCGAGAAGGTGAAAGAGAAGCTGCCGCTCGCGGCCGCAGACCTCACGAATTTTGCGGGCAAGTACGTCAACGGCCCGCAGACCTGGGAGATCATCGCGAAGGAAGGGAAACTCTTTTTCAAGGACACGGAGGCCGAGTACGAGTTGTCCAAAACGGGCGCGCAAGTTCTCTCTTTCGGAGACAAACTCGAATCGGACGTGGCCCTCGTGCCCGGCGCTGACGGCAAGACCGAATACATCTTCACGGGCTTGTACTCGGCGCGCAGAAGCAATTAAAGCGTTCGAGCGCCGTTTCAACATCCCCTCCGGGGTCAGAGACGGGTTACGCCCCGAGCCACTGTGCCAGATTGCTGACGTAGGTCTTTACGTCTTCGAGTCGTTCGGGTTCTCTCGTAATCTGGTCGCCCGGCGGCTCCAGTAGGAAACTCGGGCAGCCCATAGAGGTGTCCCAGTTGTAGTCTACGAAGTGATGAAAGCTGGACTCGGCGACGGCGCGGCCGAGCGTGTTGCCGTGGCGGTCCTGCTCGTCCTCGAAGGCGACGACGAGGTTGAAGGGCCGATTGGTGACACGGCTCGTCCCGGTCGCGATGACGCGAGCCGCGTGCGCGCCTTCGGGCACGCCGACGCCGCCCTCGTGTGGGTGCGCGGGGAAATATTCGATGAGGCCCGAAGGCGACGAGGCGCTGCGGAGAAGCTCGTGCGCGGGCTCGACCGCGCTGACGCGCTGGTAGTCGCCGTTGCTGCCCGAATGATAATTGGGCCAGGAGATGTCTTTCGTTTGCTGGTCGTCGCGCTCGCGGCGTGATTCGTCCGGGTCCTGGTGCTTGGTGTGAAAGAAGTGTGCGCGCCCTATGCCGCCGAGCGTGCAGAGCGAGGAGCCCAGGTCTTGATGGTCGCGTGTGGAGAGGATGCCGCCGCCGCGCTGGCGGAAGCGCGTGATGCCCTCGCAGTCGGCCGTGGTCAACCCGTCACCGGCGTCCACCGCGAACAGCCACAGCTCGTCGAAGTCCGTTTCGTCCAACCGGCTCAGGACACGGTCGTCGCCCTCC
>DATFCB010000208.1:0-11822 GCA_035253525.1 Pyrinomonadaceae bacterium
GCCGCCGGGCCAGCGGACGCGCACGGCGGCGACGCGTTCGGCGGTGCCGAGGCCGACGAGGACGCGCGGGTCTTGTGAGGTGAGGTAGCTGCCGTCGGTGCGCGCGCGGCGGTGTAAGACCTGCTTCGGCGTGACGACGACCTCTACGGTCGCGCCGAGCATGTCGCGGTCGGCGCGTTTGCCTGTGAGGCGCAGGCCGAGCCAGCGGTTTCGATTCCCCACGCGGTTGATGAACAGTCTGACGGGACCGTTGTTGTTCGTGACGAGCACGTCCGCGTCGCCGTCGTTGTCCACGTCGCCGAAGGCCGCGCCGCGGCTGACTTCAAGCAGCCTGAAGTCAGCGCCCGCGCTCTCCGAGGTTTCTACAAATTTGCCGCCGCCTTCGTTGTGAAAGAGCTGGTTGGGCTGGCCGAGCGGGAAGGGGTCGCCTTTGCGCGCCAACTCCCGCAGGATGCGTACGGCCCCGTTGACGACGAGCAGGTCGGGCCGCCCGTCGTTGTCGTAATCGAAGAAGAGTGTGCCAAAACCAGTGAGCCGGCTGCCGGGCAGGCCCAGGCCCGCCTCGCGCGTGCGGTCCTCGAAAATCGCGCCGCCCGTGTTGACGTAGAGCGTGTTGGTCTCTTCCATCAGGTGCGTGATGAAGATGTCCTCGGTGCCGTCGCCGTCGTAGTCGCACGCGTCCACGCCCATGCCCGCCTCGGCTTTGCCTTCGCGGTTGACGGCCGCGCCCGCGAGCAGCGCTTCGTTTTTGAAAGTGCCGTTCTTCTGGTTCATCCAGAGCTGGTTGGGGTCGCCGTCGTTGGCGACGTAGATGTCCGGCCAGCCGTCCGAGTCGAAGTCGGCCGCGACCACGCCGAGCCCGTGGCCGAAGTCGCTGATGATGCCCGCGCGCGCCGTCACGTCCTCGAAAGTCCCATCGCCTTTATTATGAAGCAGGCGGTTGCCGGGCGGCTTGAAAGAGCGTGGCCCGCAGTAGTCTTTGACGGTCGTCTCGGCGTAGCAGGCGGGGCTCGTCGCGGCGTTGAACTCCGCGTAGTTGACTATCATCAAATCGAGCCAGCCGTCGCGGTCGTAATCCACGAAGGCGGCGCTCGCGCTCCAGCGCGCGTCGTCGGCCCCGGCCTTTTTCGTCACGTCCGTGAACGTGCCGTCGCCGTTGTTGAGGTAGAGCTGATTCTGGCCCAGATTGCAGAGGTACAGGTCGGCGCGGCCATCGTTGTTCACGTCGCCTGTGGCCGCGCCCATCCCGTAGGCGGTCGCGCGTATGCCGCTACGCTCCGTTACGTCCGTGAATTTCAGAACGGGCGTGCCGTCGCGTGCTGCCGTCAGGTCGTTGCGGAAGAGTCGCCCACGCGGCGCTTCCCTGTCAGTCCACGGGAAGAGCGTGCGCTCGGGCTGATCATTCGCTTCGAGCACGCTCCCCTGCACGAGGAAGACATCCATGTCGCCGTCCGCGTCGAAATCGAAGAGCGCAGCGCCCGCGCCCATGATCTCCGGCAGGAGGAGTTTGCCCGTCATGCCGTTGTAGTGGCGGAACCGCAGGCCCGCTTCTTCTGCGACTTCGTCGAAGACGGGGGCGGGCACGCGCGCGGCCCCGTTCTCCTGTTTGCCCGCCGTGCGTGAGACGAACGAAAGGCAGAGCGCGCCCAACGCGATGGGAAGGAAGAGCTTGAAGACCGCAGGTGTGAAATTCATAACGTCGCCGTCCCGGCGAGTATCGCAGAAGCGTGCTGCCCGTGTGAAGTGGTCCAACATCGTGCTTGACACATCGTCCTTCCGGTTGCTATACAAAATATAGTTGCAGTTCCCCTGTAACTTCTTTTCAAACGTTCTACAAAGAACCTGACAGCCAACACAACCCAGGCACCATACAAACGGCCGGAATGTGTTCCGCATTCTTGACACGGCCGACTTCAATTCAAACACCGAGGTTCCCTCTGATGAAACAACGAAATCGCTTACACGCCGTGCTGTGCGCGGTCTTTGCCATTATCTGCCTGCACGCCTCAGCCAACGCGCAATCGGCGGAAGATAAGAATAAGTTCGCAGCCCTGGCCGCCAGCGGCGCGAGCGTTAGATGGGAGGTAAGCGCTCCCTTCAAAGCCCTGACGCTGACCGTCTCGGCACCCACAGGGCAGGTCTTCCGCCGTGAGTTCCGCGCCGGGGACGCTCCTTTTTTCGCGCTCTTCGATAATCAAGGCAAAAGATTGCCCGACGGGCAGTACACCTACGAGTTGCGCCTGACGCCCAATGTCAGGGCTGCGCGCGTGAGGAATGACGAGGCCGCCCCCGACACGGACGCGCGCGCTCCATTGGCGGCCCAGTCTCTCGTACAGTCTGGTAGTTTCTTAATTCAGAAGGGGACGGTTTTCGCGGGCGGGGACGCCGAACCCGTGAAGCAGCGCTCCGGCGGGAAGGCCGCGGTGGCTGCGGCGGCCGCGCCCAACCCGGTCCCGCTCGACCAGGTCGTCCCGGACGATATGATCGTACAGGCTAGCCTCTGCGTCGGCTTCGACTGCGTGGACGGCGAGAGCTTCGGCACGGACACCATCAGGCTGAAGGAGAACAACACCCGGCTCAAGTTCGACGACACTTCGACCTCCGCCGGGTTCGCCGCTAACGACTGGCAACTGACCGCCAACGATCAGCCCAGCGGCGGGGCCAATAAATTCTCGATTGACGACATCACGGGCGGCAAGACTCCTTTCACGATTACGGCCGGGGCCGCGACCAATTCTATCTTCGTTGACTCCATTGGCCGCGTCGGCTTCCGCACCAGCACGCCTGCCCTGGACTTGTCCATGAATACCAGCAACACTCCGGCCATCAGGTTCGAGCAGAACAACTCGGGCGGCTTCACGGCTCAGACCTGGGACATCGGCGCTAATGAAGCGAACTTCTTCGTCCGCGACGTGACGGGCGGTTCGCGTCTCCCGTTCCGCATCCGGCCCGGCGCTCCCACGAGCAGCATTGACATCGGTGCAGACGGCGTCGTGAAATTCGGGACGGGCATCCTGTTGCCGGTCACGCCTCCGGGCGGCACGACCACCTACGTCAATACGGTTTCACAACTGAACCCGCTCGGCCCTGCGTTCGCCCTCCACTTCATGGGCGCGGCCGGGGCCGTGGACGAGAGTTCCGCCTCTATTGTTGACATGGATAACGCGGGCGGCGCGAGCGTCAGGTCCGGCTCGACCGGGACGGTCGTCATCAGGTTCAACCTTCCCGTCACGCCCAATCTATCGGCGCTCGGCTCGGCGCAATCTGTCTTCAAAGTCCGCTTCCGCGACAGCGACGGGGCCGGGGCCACCGCACGCGTGCGCGTCTTCTTTCACCACACGAACATAGACACGGGGGTAGACTCCGCGCCCGTGATTTTCGACAGTAACACGCAGGCGGCGACCGCCGGCAACTTCTCCACGGCGACCGTCTGCTTCCCGACGAGCGGCAGTTCCCTCTCGTTCGCGACGCAAAGCTCCTGGTTCGAGATTCAGGTGACGAAGTCGGACGCGGCCGCACTCGCCAACTTCTTGCAGCTTCAATTCTACAGGGACGTGGAGTGTCCGCAGTAAACCGGTAAAGATAACTTTGGGGCTGCCGCCGGTAGCCTGTTGCGAAGCGGGAGGGCTTTTATCAAGCCCTCCCGTTCTCTTTTCACAGCGGGCGCAAGGCAAAATGCGGCCGGGATGAGCGTCACGAAAAGGCTTTAAGACCACAGGTCTGTAATTCGCGACGACGCTTTCCGGGCGAGCAACTCAGAACCCTCGCGCCCGTGTGAAGTGGCACAAAAACGGGAAAACCAAATGCCTTTCGGACGGCCGGGGAAAACTCTGGCGGCCGCGTTGCAACTATTTTTGGTAGGTCCAGTAAGATGCTGACTTTTGTCCAAAAAAACTTGACACGTCGGCCGTTGGTTGTTATATCACTCCCGGACTCCTTCACACGCGCAAGTCCTCGCTCTGACTTTGCCCTTCAGGTTTGGCAGTCAAGCCTTATCCACCCTTGACACACACACTCGGTTGCATACCGATAAGAGAGGTTCTCCATGAAAAATCTAAAGTTCCTACCCACAATGCTCAGCATAGTGTTCGTCCTCGCGTGCTTCAACGCCTCCGTGTCAGGCCAGACGACGGACGAGAGAAACAGACTCGCCCCTATCTCCGGCGGCGGGTCGGTCGTCAGATGGGATGTGCCTACTCAGTATTCTTCTCTGACCCTGACCGTCTCCGCGCCCGACGGACAGGTGTTTCGCAAAGAGCTTAAACCGGGCGCGCCCATCGAATTCACGCTCATTGATAAGAAAGGCAGCCGGCTGGTTGACGGGGTTTACAACTACGAGTTGCGGCTGACCCCCGAAATCCCTGCTGAAGTCGCGAAGACGCTGAAGGCGGCACGCGCCAAGGGCGGCGACGATGACCAGGCGGCCGGGCGCGAGATGGTCAAACGCGGGCTCCTCCCGTCTCAGCCCTTAGTCCAGTCCGGCAGCTTCACCGTGCTGCGCGGGTCCGTCATTGTCGCCGGGGCAGTCGAACCCGGCGCGCGACGAGTTGCCGGTAAGAGGGACACGAACAAACCCGACTTCGTGCCGGTGCGTTCAGCCCAGACTCAGGACGGAGTGATGATGCTCGCCTCGCACGCCGTTGACCCCGACCCGCCGCGCATCTCCTGGAAAACGAATTTGGCACTGCCGATGCCCGACCAGGTCATCCCCGACGACTTGATCGTCCAGTCGAGCCTCTGCGTCGGCTTCGACTGCGTCAACAACGAGAGCTTCGGCTTCGACACCATCAGGCTCAAGGAGAACAACACGCGCATTAAGTTCGAGGACACTTCCGTCGGCAGCTTCCCGACTAACGACTGGCAACTGACCGCCAACGATTCGGCCAGCGGCGGGGCCAGCAAGTTCTCCATCGAAGACATCACGGGTTCTAAAGTCCCGTTCACGGTCACTGCGGGCGCGGCGACCAACTCCATCTTCGTTGACTCCATCGGGCGCGTCGGCTTCCGCACCAGCACGCCCGTCCTGGACTTGCATACCAACACCAGCAATACGCCCGCCATCAGGTTGGAGCAGAACAACTCGGGCGGCTTCACTGCTCAGACCTGGGACATCGGCGCGAACGAAGCGAACTTCTTCATCCGCGACGTGACGGGCGGCTCGAAGCTCTCGTTGCGCATCCGGCCCGGCGCTCCCACGAGCAGCATTGACATAGCGGCAGACGGCGATGTCGGCTTCGGGACGGCGAGCCCTGAATTTGACGCCAACTCCTCAAAGTTCGTGACCATTGACGGCGGCACAGAGCTTTCTGAACTCGGGGTGGGCAGCAACCAGAGCGGAACGACCGCTAACCTGGGCCAGCTTGCCTTTTTCAATTCCAACCTGGTTACGACCGAGAAACGGAACTCTATCATTGCCGGCGCTAATGACGGCGCGACGAACAGCGGTAACCTTCGTTTCTTAACGACAAACGCCGGGACGCTCAGCGAGAGGATGAGGATCGGCGCTAACGGCCGCGTCGGCATCGGGACGACTGCGCCCACGGAAAGATTAGAGGTCAGCGGCGGCAACATCCGTGTCTCTGGCGGAAGCTTTATTGATGACGGGACGACGCTCAACGTCCCCGACTACGTTTTCGAGGACGACTATCGCCTGATGACGCTGGATCAATTACGCGCCTACATAGCGAGTAAGAAGCATCTCCCGAATATGCCGAGCGCAACGGAGGTGCGTCAGAACGGGCTCAATCTGAGCCAGTATCAAATGAAGCTCCTGGAGAAGATCGAAGAACTCACCCTGCATGTCCTGTCAGAGCAGGAGCAACGCAAGGAGCAGCAGAAGGAGATTGAGCAACTGAAAGCGCAAATCCAGCAGTTGCAGTCTCGCGCGGGCGCACGCAGCAGGGCGCGCCATCGCCGCAAATAAAAAGGGTCGTGAATCGTGCATCGTAAATAGAAGAACGCACGTTTTCTCTATTCACGATTTGATTCGGCAAAGTTCGGGAAGGCTGTGCAAACTCGCTGCACAGCCTTCCCGCTTTTCATGCGCCGCGCCCCAATCTCGGCAAAAACAGGCGGTTGCTCACTTCTAAATGGGGCGACTCGGGATTCGCGTTTAGCCAAGTCGCGCGGCTTTAGATATAATGCGTGGCCGAGAGGTCAAGATTTGATGAAGACAAAAGTTATTCTCGTAACACTGTTGACAATCGTCGCGGCGCTCATGGCGGCCTGCGGGCAAGAGGCTCCGGCCGAGAGGCGCACCTCGCGCAACACGACCCAGAACACCACGCCGCCGCCGCGCACCCAGCGTGTCCCCGCTTTTCAGGACGCACAGAGCGCGAAGAGCCTGCGCCCGACGCTCGCGGCCGAGCAGTTCATAGGCCCCACGCGCGACGCCTACCGTATCGTCAAAGAAATTCCCCAGACGATAGCGCAACTCCCCTGCTACTGCCACTGCGACATGAGCTTCGGCCACAAGAGCCTTTACAGTTGCTTTGAAGACAACCACGCCTCGCAGTGCGCCGTCTGCGTCAACGAAGCCCTCATCGCCTACAACCTGCACAAGAGCGGCATGCCCCCCGCGCAGATACGCGAATACATCATTCAGCAGTATTCGAGACAGCAGTAAAAGACGTAAATCGAAAACTCGTAAATCGAAGAATCGTTCGTCTATTTACGATTCACGATTTACGAGTTTTCGATTTACGAGTCTAACATCGTGACTTCGCCGTCAACGACGCGGGCGAGGTAGCGGCCGTCGCGCATGGCCCAGGCGATGCGGTGTCCGCGGTTGGCGAGTTCGGCCCACTCGCTGCGCTTCTTAGGGTTCTGCTCGATGAGGACCGCGCCGCCGGGAAGCTCTGTGTGGCGCAGGCCCGAGCGCGCGAACTTTTTGACGCCGCGCCCGCCGCCGAACAGCTTCTCGAACGCGACGAGAATCACGCCCGCGCTCAATTCGTCGGCCCCTTCAGGCTCTTTATCCTTCTCGGCCAATTTACTCACCCGGCGTTCGTCATCCCGCCCCGGCCACGGCTCCCCGCGAGCAGGCGCTCGATTGTCTCAAGCAGCTCCGTCCGGCGATAGGGTTTCGGGAGGTAGGCGTCGAAGCCCTGGTCGAGGGCGTGACCGCGCTCGCCGTCCACGAAGGCCGTCACGGCGGCGCAAGGGATGTGGCGCGTGCGCTCGTCCGCACGCAACTCGCGCAGGACTCCCCAGCCGTCCAGCCCCGGCATCGAAAGGTCAACCAGAATGATGTCGGGGGCGTCGTCGAGCGCCATCCGAACGCCTGCATGCCCGTCCCCGGCCTCGCGGACGCGGTGGCCTGCCCCCTCCAGGAGCAGACGCAGCAACTCCCGGTTGTCCTCGTAGTCGTCCACTATGAGAATGTCAGCCGGCATAGGGAAATTTTTATTTTAGATTTTTGATTTGCGATTGGATAAACCAAGACCTTTCACCCTCTTCAAATCAAAAATCAAAATCTAAAGTCGAAAATTTACATGGCGTCCAGACGGGTGTCAATCCGCTCAACGGGGCCGACGAAACCGTTTCTTGACACTCTTCCCAATGCCCGTCCATAATTCGATGACAGACGGCGCGCACTCTTTACGACGTCTCTCGGCAGTCCTTATTCATCTCAACGGCAGCTTCCCAGCCGAAACGGAGGGCAATCAACGGTGGTCAGCGGAGAACTGGAAAAGAGCCTGCGCGACGCGGTGGACGAATACATCAACTCGCGCCTCGGCGGATTGCAGCAAGAGATCACACGGCTTCAGAGCCAGGTCAACGAAGCCTTCACGCAACTGGCGGAGCGCGCAGGGGGCGAAGCCGACCCGGACCATTCTGTCGCCGCCTCCATCTCCGAACACATACGCGCCGCGCACGAGCGCGGCATCGAAGAGGCCGCGGCCGAGTCGGCCCGCACGCGTGCCTCCTCCGACCTGGCGATTCTCAAGGCCGGCATAGAGGACTTGAGCGAACAACACTCGCAATCGGAGATTCTGAGCACGCTCGTCAACCGCGCGGCCTCGTTCGCTCCGCGCGTGGCCTTCTTCGTCGTCAAGAACGAACAGGCGATTGGCTGGCGCGCGCGCGGGCTTGAAGGCTCAGTCGGCGACGACGCCGTCCGCGAGCTTGTCCTGCCTTTGTCTGCCGACACGCCCTTAAGCGATGTCGTCCGCTCGCGCAACACCTGGAGCGGCGCGCCCGGCAGCAACGCCGAAGACTACCTGCTCCTGAACCACCTCGGCTCGGACCCGCCGCAACGCATGGTCGCCATCCCGCTCATCGCGCGCGGACGCGCGGCGGCCGTGCTCTACGCGGACTCGGCCGCGCTCGACGCCGACGCCATCAACCTCGAAGCGCTCGAAACGCTCGTCCGCGTCGCGGGCATGGCCGTCGAGTTGCTGGTTGGAGGCGGAGGCGCGCGCCCCGCCGCCGCCGCTGCTCCGGCGCAGCAACCGCAACCGGCGGCCGCAGCCGCTGTGCCAGAAACGCAGCCTGAGACAGCGCCGCCGCCGCCGCCCGAAGAGGCCGCAGCGCCCGAACCCGAAGCGCAATCCGAAGCAGCGCCGCCGCAGGCGGAGCCAGCCTGGGCCACGGGCGAGGGCGAAGAGACGCCGACGGTGGTCGTCGAAGCCCCGCCCGCCGAAGAGGCCGAAGCTCAGCCCGCTTACGCTGAGCCCGCCGAATACACGGGCGAGGAGACCATCGTCGCGGAAGCCCCGCCGCAGGCGGACGACTACTCGCACCTGGGCGCGACCGTGATGGACGAGACGACCGCAGAGGTCGAGCAGCCGCAGGCACCCGCGCCCGAGCAGTACACTGCTCCGGCCGCGTCCGGCGGCACGGCGGCACGCGGCTGGCGCTCGGCAGACGCGGCGGACCTGCCCGTCGAAGTCGGCAGTGATGAAGAGCGCCAGCAGCACAACTACGCGCGCCGCTTCGCGCGCCTGCTGGTCTCGGAGATCAAACTCTACAACGAGCAGAAGGTCAGGGAGGGCCGCCTCGAAGGCGACATCTACCACCGACTACGCGAGGACATAGACCGCTCGCGCCAGATGTACGACCAGCGCATCTCCCAGCCCGTAACGGCGCGCTACGACTACTTTCATCACGAGGTCGTCAACACGCTCGCCGAGGGCGACCCGTCAAAGCTCGGCCGCGACTATCCGGGCGCGGCGTAGTAAAGACAGTGACAAGTGACAAGTGACGAGTAAGAGATAAGTTTCAGGTTTCAGGTTGGGAAAGCTGATTTAACCTGAAACCTGAAACCTGAAGCCTGAAACTCTTGCTCGTCACTTGTCACTGTTTTTGGAGAACGCATTGGCTATCGAATTTCGCAAGCATCGTCTGACTCTGATTATCGTGGGCCTCGTCGTCGTCATCGGGGCATCAATCTGGCCGCTGATGAGCGCAAGCTGCGGCGCGCGCCCGCAGCAGGGGCGCGTTGTGCCGGGCGAGGTGAAGGCGCTCGACCAGTTGCGCGCGATGACGCGCGGCGGAGTGTTGCCCGCGGAGGACGCGGTCGCGCGCATCGAGTCGGATTTCCCGAACACGAAGGCCGCGGGGCTGGCCCGCGTCCTGCGCGCTAGAATCAAGATCAAGCAGGGTGATTTCGCGGGCGGCGTCGCGCTCCTCGACTCGAACGTCATACGCGACCGCACGGCGCTCGGCGACTACGCGCTGCTCGTGCGCGCGCAGGCGCTGGAACAGTTGGGCCGCCGCGCGGAGGCACGCGCCGATTACGAAAAGCTGGCCCGCGATTACCCTTCGTCGCTGCGCGCGGGCCACGCGCTCAGGCGCGACGCGGAGATGCTGATGGAGGAGAACCAGGCCGCCGCTGTGCCAGTTCTGCTCAAAGATTTGAACGAGCGTGGTGACGCTGCCTCGCTGCTCCTGACGGGCAAAGCCTACGAGAGCACGGGCGACCCCGTGCGTGCGCTCGCCTCTTACCGCCGCGTCTATTTTTACGCGCCCGCTTCCGCGCAGAGCGTCGAGGCCGAAGCGCTCATCTCGAAATTAAACTCGACCACCGCTGCGGCCAACGCGGACGAAGCGATGGCGCGCGCCGACCGTCTCTACGACGCGAAGCGCTACGGCGACGCCACGACTGCTTACAACGACGCGTTCACGCGCTTCCCCGCGACCGCGCGACCGGAAGCCCAACTGCGTCGCGGCATCAGCGCGGTCAGCGCCAGACGCACGGCGGATGCCGTGGCCGCACTCAACAGCATCCCAACGTCGGCCGCGGAGCTGCGCGCCGAAGCCCTCTTCAATTTGGCACAGGCATACGCCACGGCACGCCAGTGGGATCAGGTCCGCTCGACGGTCGAAGAATTGCGCCGCTCGTTCCCCGCGAATCCGTTCGCGCCGCGCGCGATGGTGCGCGCCGGCGAAATCGCCCGCGACGCGAAGAACACGGCCGACTCCTCATACTTCTTCCGCTCGGCGGTCAGTTCCTTCCCCGGCGCAGGCGAGGTCGCGCAGGCGCAGTTCGAGCTGGCCTGGGCCGCGCACGAGGCGAAGAATTATCAGGAATCGTCGCGCCTGCTGACAGAGCATCTGGCGTACTACGCGGACAAGAACACGGACAACCGTGGGCGCGCGGGCTACTGGGCCGGGCGCGACTCTGAACGCGCCGGGAAGCTCAGTGAGGCGCGGGCGATTTACGAAGGCATGCAGGCGCGCTACAGCGCGAACTGGTACGGCCACCTCTCGCGCGAGCGGCTGACCTCCATGAAGAACGCCGGGCAAGCGCCGCAGGCCAACTTCCCGCCGGACTCCGTCGTGGGCCGCGCCGTCGCCAACTTGAAGAAAGTGACGGTCGCGGAAGAGACCGCGAGCCGCGACGAGAACGAGCGCGTCGTCAAGGCGGACCAGTTGACGAACATAGGCATGGACGATTGGGCGCTGGAGGAGTTGAACCGCGCCGCCGAGACAGCCCCTTCAAGCCCGCGCGTCAACCTCGCGCTCGCGCGCATCTACCGCACGCGCGACGACAACGTGCGCGCCCTGACGCTAATGAGGAAGAGTTACCCGGACTACTCGCAGATGAAGCCCGAGGAGATGACGCGCGAGGAGTGGGACGTGTTCTACCCGCTCGCCTACTGGGACATCATCGAGCAGGAGGCGCGCGCCAAGCGCCTGGACCCGCACCAGGTCGCCGGCCTCATCCGCCAGGAATCTGTCTTCAACCCGCGCGCGCGCTCCCCCGCGAACGCCTTCGGCTTGATGCAACTGCTCGTCCCGACGGGCGCGTCTGTGGCGCGCAAGTACGGCATTGACCGCGCGGTCACGGCCGAGAGTCTGTACGAGCCGCGTCTCAACATACAACTCGGCACGGGCTACATGCGCGACCAGTTCGACAAGTTCGGCCGCATCGAGTTCGTCGCCATCGCCTACAACGCGGGGCCGGGCCGCGTCCCGCAGTGGCGCGCCACGCTCCCGCTCGAAATTGACGAGTTCGCGGAGGCGATTCCCTTCAAGGAGACGCGCGCTTACGTTCAGGGCGTCGTGCGCAATACGTACCAGTACGAACGGCTTTACGACGATAAGGGCCAGTTCCGCCCCGAGGTCGGCTCGCGCCCCGTTCACCTTCCTCTGGATGTGGCCCAAACGGGAAACGAGGCGCAGCCCGTAAACGAGGACGTGATTCAGCGCCGGTTTACAGGCAACGAACACGGGGAATGAAACGCGATTAGGATTTACATGAGCAAGCACGTTATTAAGAGGCTGTTTCAAAACCTGGATTCAACTCTTTGCGCCTTTGCGGCTTTGCGTGAGAAACCAAAATCACTCACGCTGGAGGCGCGAAGACGCAAAGGGGT
>DATFCB010000209.1:0-2235 GCA_035253525.1 Pyrinomonadaceae bacterium
CAGGATTTACGTGCTGACCGGGATCGCGCTCCTGATGGGCGCGCTCGTCGCCGCCCTGACTATCAGCGAGGCGCAACGCCGCTTCCGCCAGGTGCGCGAGAGCATGAACGAGGCGCGGCGCGAGCGGGAGTTCAGCGCCCAGATGCTCGAAGGCATGGTCTCGGCCGTCGCCGCCGTGGACGCGCACGACCGCATACGAAGCTGCAACCGGGCCTTTCTCAAAATCTTCCCGGAGGCGCGCGCCGGCCTTTCGGTCCACGACAAGATCGCTTCGTCCGACGCGATGAAGATGCTCGAAGCCGCTACCTCCTCGCGCGTCGAGCGCTCGACCTATCGCGGGCGCTGGGTCTGCGGCGCGGACACTCCCGACTGCGCCGACCGCACTTACGACGTTTACTCCTCGCCGCTCGTCGTTGATGGCGACAAGGGGCAGATCGTGACGCTCGTTGACGTGACTGAGGCGGCCGAGGCGGAGATGGTGGCGAGGAGAAGTGAAGCGCTGGCGGCCATGGGCCAGGCCGTCGCGCAGGTCGCACACGAGATCAAGAACCCCTTGGGCAGCATCCGGCTCGGCGTCTCCATGCTGCGTGACACGAGCACGGACGAGGAGTCGCAGAGCACGATTGACCTCGTTGAGCGCGGCATACAACACCTGAACAAGCTCGTGGTTGACGTGACGCAGTTCTCGCGGCAGAGGCCGCTGGAGTTGGCCGAGGTCGAGCTACACGCCCTGATTGATTCGAGCCTTGAGCTGGTCGCGGACCAGGTGCACGAGAAGAGCACGCCCGTCGAGAAGAGGTTCGGCGGCGGGCAGATGCGCGGCGAATGGGACGCGGACCAGTTGCGCCAGGTCTTCGTCAACCTCTTCGCCAACGCGATAGACGCGGGCAAGGATAGGTCGCCGCTCGTCATCACAACCGAGCGGGTCACAAAAGAAGAATCGGCCGCGCCCGAGGACAACGGTCATCAAAGGCGGCGCGCCACACATTTCGCCCGCGTCACCGTCACGGACCGCGGCGTCGGCATAGACGAGCGCACGCGCGCGCACCTCTTCGAGCCCTTCTTCACCACCAAGAAACGCGGCACCGGCCTCGGCCTCGCCATCGTCAAGCAGATCATCGAACAGCACGGCGGCACCATCTCCGTCGAGAGCGCACCGGGCGAAGGCACCAGCTTCACGGTCGAGTTGCCGCTAAAACAGTGACAAGTGACGAGTGACGAGTGACGAGTTAAAAAGCCCATCTTACTTGTCACTCGTCACTCGTCACTGTTTTATTTCCCGCTCATCACCAGCTTTAAAGCGTTGCGCGCGGCCTCGACGGTTCTGTCCAACATCTCGTCTGTGTGGGCGAGGCTAATGAAGCCTGCCTCGAATTGGGAGGGTGCGAGGTAGACGCCTTCGTCGAGCATGGCGTGGAAGAAGCGGCCGTAGAGGTTACGGTTGCTCTTGGAGGCCGTGGCCCAATTCGTGACGGGCTTTTTTGTGAAAAAGGTCGTCCACATCGAGCCGACGCGATTGGTGGCGGTCTCGACTCTCAACTCGCGCACGACCTGCCTGAGCCCATCGCACAATCTTTTACCGGCGCGTTCCAATCGCTCGTACACGGCGGGGTCGCGCAGCCGCCGGAGCGTCACGAGCCCGGCCGTCATCGCCAGCGGGTTGCCGGAAAGTGTGCCAGCCTGGTAGATGTCTCCGGCGGGAGCGATACGCTCCATGATTTCCTTGCTTGCGCCGTAAGCGCCGACGGGGAGGCCGCCGCCGATGATCTTGCCGAGCGTGGTGATGTCGGGTCGAACGTCGTAAAGCTCCTGCGCGCCTCCGCGCGCGAGACGAAAGCCCGTCATCACTTCATCGAAGATGAGGAGCGCGCCGTGCTTCTTCGTCACCTCACGCGTCTTCTGTAAAAAACCTTCGCGCGGCGGGACGCAGCCCATGTTGCCCACCACCGGCTCGATGATGACGGCGGCGATGTCCGCGCCGTGCTCGTCGAAGACGCTTTCGAGCGCGGCCGGGTCGTTGAAAGGGACTGTCAGCGTGTTCTGTGCCAGCGAGGACGGGACGCCTGGGCTGTCAGGCAGCCCGAGCGTGGCGACGCCCGAGCCGGCCTTGACGAGCAGGCTGTCGCCGTGCCCGTGGTAACAGCCCTCGAACTTGACGAGCTTCGTCCGGTTCGTGACGCCGCGCGCGAGGCGTATCGCGGACATGGTGGCCTCTGTCCCGCTGTTGACCATCCT
>DATFCB010000210.1:0-4234 GCA_035253525.1 Pyrinomonadaceae bacterium
CAGGCGTCGCCTCTCTCCGAGAGTGAGACGCAAAGGCTGCTCGCACGCTTGCCCACAATCAAGCCTGGGCCGGGCGACGTTGAAGGCTTCCGGCTTCGTGAGAATTCGTTGCCGCCGCCGCGCGCAGGGGAAATTATGCAGGCGGCCTTCGCGCCTCCGTCACTCGACGCCCCGCAGCCTCAGACAAAAACCACGGCCCCGCTCGCGGTCTTGCGCCACGCGCCCGAAGGCGAAGTCGCATTGGCCCCGGCCCTGAGCATCACGTTTTCACAGCCGATGATCGCCGTCGCCTCGCAAGGTGAAGCGGCCGCGAGCGTCCCCGTCACGCTCACGCCGCAGCCGAAGGGCAGTTGGCGCTGGCTGGGGACGCAGACCCTTGTCTTTCAGCCGGAGGCCGAAGGGGGCCGCCTGCCTATGGCGACCGCCTACGCCGTCACAGTCCCCGCCGGGACCAAATCCGCGCTCGGCAACACGCTGCCGGAAAGTAAGTCTTTCAACTTCGCCACGCCCCCGCCCGTACTCAAACGCTCGCACCCGAGCGACCAGGGCCAGCCGCGCGACGCGCTGATGTTTTTGGAGTTCGACCAGCGCATTGACGCTGCGAGCGTCCTCGAAAAACTCAAGCTCCAACCCGCCGCGAGCGGCCTCCTGCGCTTGCGCCTCGCCACGCCTGAGGAGATCGCGGCGGACGAAACAGTAAAAGAGATGGTCAAGCGTGCGAACGAAGGGCGCTGGCTCGCGCTGCGCGCCGTCACGCCGGACAATTCGACGAAAGACGCGCTCCCAGCCGACACGGAGATACGCATCATCATCCCGCCCGGCATGCCTTCGGCCGAAGGCCCGCGCGCGACAACCAGTGAGCAGAGTTTTGTCTTCAAGACCCACGGGCCGCTGCGCGTCACTGGCACAGAATGCGGCTACGACAAGCGCTGCTCGCCATTCGACCAATTGCAGATCGTCTTCAGCAACAGGCTCGATTTCGGCACCCTCCCGGCGGCGAAAGCCACCATCACGCCGGAGATTCCGGGCATGTCAGTCTCCGCGTCCGGCAACTCGCTCCTCATACAGGGCACGAAGCGCAGCAACACGACCTACACAGTGACGCTCAATCCCTCGATTAAGGACGTGTACGGGCAGACGCTCACGGGCGACAACCGGGTCACGTTCAAAGTCACCACGGCCGAGCCCAGGCTGTTCTCCACCAGTGAAGACTTCGTCGTGCTGGACCCTGCGGGCCGGCGCATCTTCAACGTCTACAGCGTCAATTACCGGCGGCTGAAAGTCCGCCTCTATAAAGTCACTCCCGACGACTGGGGGCGGTTTCGGTTTTATCAAGTCGCGGTCAGGCACCAGAAAGAGAAAGCTGAGCCGCCCGGCACACTCGTCTTTGACGAGATCGTTGACCTCAAGAGCAATGCGGACGAGATGACCGAGACCGCGATTAATCTTTCGCCGGCCCTGACAAACGGTCGAGGGCAAGTGTTCGTGCAGGTCGAGCCGGTTGAAGAAAAGGACGCCCCTGTGCGTGTTTACCCCATACCCGGCGTGGGGCGCGTGGGTGCATGGGTGCAGGCCACGGAGATAGGGCTGGACGCCTTCGTCGGGCAGGACGGCCCCGTCGTCTGGGCCAATTCTTTGCGGGACGGCTCGCCCCTCACGGGAGTCGAAGTCTCGGTCGTACCAGAAAACGCCAGGGGCGTGACGGGCGCGGACGGACTCGCGCGTATCAATCTACGTGAGTCTGTTGTGAAGGGGGAGTCCAAACCGGCGCTCGTCGTCGCGCGCCGTGGCGACGACGTGGCGATTCTGCCGAACTATTATTCGGACTATTACTTCAGCGATGTCAACAACAACATCTCGTGGCTGGGCATGAATGGCGGCTCGACGCGGGGCTGGTACGTCTTCGACGACCGAAACTTGTACCGGCCCGGCGAAGAAGTCAGCGTCAAAGGTTGGATTCGGAACATAGTCCTGACGCCGACAGGCGACACGGAGATGATTGACCTGGACGGCGAAGCAATCGTCTACACCTTGCAGGACGCGCTCGGCAACGAGATTAAGAAAGGCACTGTGCCGCTCAACGCCCTCGCGGGCTTCGACCTCAAGCTGCGCCTTCCCGCGACGATGAATCTGGGCGAGGCCGAGCTTGAAATCGAATTGGAGAGAACAGGCTCAAGTTACACGCACAGATTTCAAGTACAGGAATTCCGCCGGCCCGAGTTTGAGATCAAGGCGACGGCCTCGGAGGCTCCACACTTCGTCGGGTCGAGCGCGACGGTCGCGGCCGCCGCGACCTACTACACGGGCGGCGGGCTCGCCAACACGGAAGTCAACTGGACCGTCATCTCACAGCCCACGAACTACACGCCGCCGAACCGCGACGACTACACGTTCGGCAAGTTTCATCCGTGGTGGGGCAACTACGTAGATGATGACAAAGCGAACGAGCAGACGTTCAAGGGTAAAACAGACGCCCAGGGCAAGCACGTTTTGAGAATAGATTTCGACGGCGTGAACCCGCCGGGGCCGTCCCACGTCAGGGCCGACGCCGTCGTGCAGGACGTTAACCGGCAAACGCTCTCGGCGTCGGCGGAACTCCTGGTGCACCCCGCGGACGTGTACGTCGGGCTCAAATCCGCGCGGACCTTCGTGCAGCGGGGCGACCCGTTCGACCTCACCGCCATCGTCACGGACCTGGACGGGCGCGCGCTCGCGGGCCGCGACGTTAAGCTGCGGCTGGTGAGGCTCGATTACGTTTACGAGGACGGGGAGTGGCGGCAGAAAGAACGGGACGCGCGGGAGCAAACAATCAAGAGCGGCGCGGACGGCGTGAGCGTGCGCTTAGCGACGGAGGCGGGGGGCGCTTACCGCCTGACGGCGCGCGTGCTCGACGCGCGCGAGCGGCCCAACGAGAGCGAATTGATGCTGTGGGTCGCGGGCGGAAAACTGCCGCCCGTGCGTGAGGTCAGGCAGGAGAAGGTCGAGCTTATCCCGAGCCGCAAGACTTACAGTGGGGGCGAGGTCGCGGAGGTTCTGGTGCAGTCTCCTTTCGCACCGGCCGAAGGCATCCTCACCTTGCGCCGTTCGGGCCTGCTCAAGACCGAGCGCTTCACGATGACGGAAAGCTCTTATACTTTGCGCGTGCCGCTCGAAGAGGCCATGACGCCGAACCTTCACGTACAGGTTGATCTGGTCGGGGCGCAGCCGCGCGCGGACGACGCGGGCAACGCGCGCGCGGATTTACCCAGGCGGCCCGCGTTCGCTTCCGGCGAAATCAATCTCTCGATTCCGCCGGTCGCGCGCCGCCTTAAAGTCAGAGCCACGCCGCGCGACCAAGTGCTCGAACCCGGCGCGGAGACGTTCGTGGACGTGTTGGTCGAAGACGCGCGAGGGGCAGGCGTCAGCGGCACGGACACGGCCGTCGTCGTCGTGGACGAGGCCGTGCTGGCGCTCGCCGATTACAAGCTCAGCGACCCGCTCGACCAATTCTACCCGCTGCGCGAGGAGAACGTCGAAGATCGCCACCTGCGCCAGCAGTTGAAGCTCGCGAGCCCGGAGGAAGTAGCAGACGCAGCCCTCGTCGTCGGCGAGCGAGGGAGACAGACTATGCACACACGAATCATGGAGCTGCCGCGCACCGACTCTCCTTTCGAGCGACTGACTCTACTGGCGGGTTTGTCTACAGTTGAGGTGACCGCTTCGGCTGCGGCGGTTGAAGTGGTCACAAAACCGTGGGCTGAGGAAGAGTCGCCAATCAAGCTGCGGAAGAATTTCAACGCGCTCGCCGTCTTCGCGGCGTCCGTGCCGACGGACGCGTCGGGCCGCGCGCAGGTCAAAATCAAAGTGCCCGACAATTTGACGCGCTACCGCGTGATGGCCGTCACGGTCGCGGGAGGCAAGCAGGCGGGCGCGGGTGAATCCGTCATCACCGCTCGCAAAAGACTGATGGTGCGACCCTCCGCCCCGCGCTTCTTCAACTTCGGCGACCGCGCCGAACTTCCCGTCGTCCTGCAAAATCAGACCGACGAATCGTTGAGCGTGAACGTCGCCGTGCGCGCGACCAACGCGGAGTTGACCGCGGGCGCTGGCCGCAACGTCGTCGTCCCGGCAAACAACCGCGTCGAAGTGCGCTTCCCCGTCGCGGCACGCCTTCCCGGCACGGCCCGCTTCCAGGTCGTCACCTCTTCCGGCCGCGCGACGGACGCCGCGAAGACGGCGAGCGCGTTGAAATTCT
>DATFCB010000211.1:0-7632 GCA_035253525.1 Pyrinomonadaceae bacterium
TTAACCTCACGCAAAGGCGCAAAGTCGCAAAGAGAATGCTGCTACTTTTTCCCCAATGCGACCGCCCGTTGAAACGCGGCCCACACAGCTTTTGACAAGACCGTCCGCAGCGAGCCTTTCTCCATCTGGTAGATGGCTTCGGCCGAAGTCCCGCCGGGGGAGGTGACCATGTTCCTCAGCTCGGCCGGGTGCTTGTGCGATTCGCGCGCGAAGAGGACGGAGCCAAGCATGGTCTGCGTGACCAACTCCTGCGCGACGTGGCGCGAGAAGCCCATGTGCACGCCCGCGTCCACGAGCGCTTCCATGACCAGGAAGATGTAGGTCGGCCCCGTGGCCGACAGAGCAGTCGCCATGTCAATCATGCGCTCGTTCTCGACGTACATCTCCCGGCCCAGTGCCTTGAGCATCGCGCGCACCTGCGCGGCCTGTTCCGGGTTGACTTCGGTGGTCGCCGTCCAGGCCGTCATCCCCTGCCCGATCTGCGCGGGCGTGTTCGGCATCGCGCGCACCACCGAAGGGTGCAGCAACTCTCCCGCAATCGTCTCTATCCTCGCGCCCGCGACAATCGAGAGCACGAGCTGGTCTTCGTGCAGCGCGCCTTTCAATTCTTCGAGCACGAGGCCGAGCCGCTGCGGCTTGACGGCGAGGACGATGATTGAACGCGCACGCGACGCGCCCGAAGCGCCGCCCGACGTGGACAGGGCGGCGACGGCCTCGCGGTTGCCCTCGAAGACGCGCATCCGGTAGCGCGACTGAAGCTCTTCGCGGCGCGCCTCGCGCGGGTGGCTGCCCGTTATCTGTTCGGGCGCGACCAACTTCTGACGCAACAGCCCGGCGATGATGGCCTCGGCCATCACCCCGCAGCCGACGAAAGACAACTCGGCCCCGCTGAGTGCTTCACGGCCGTCCGGCGACTCATCGCTTTCCTTCTTCATTCCCTCTTCACCCTCTACTTTTCGGTCGCGTCAAAAATCTCACACGGAAGATAGCGCACGGGCGGCGAGGTGCGCTACTCTCTTGCTCGTGAATCGTCAATCGTAAATCGTAGAAAAGCCGTTCGACGATTCACGATTGACGATTGACGATTCACGAGTTTTCGATTGAGCCATGACTATTGACGAACAGCTAGCTTACCTGCGCAAGGGGACAGTGGAGATCATCCGCGAGGAAGACTTGCGCGCGAAACTCGAAAAGAGCGCACGCACGGGTGCGCCTTTGCGCGTCAAGCTCGGCGCGGACCCGACCGCGCCGGACATACACCTCGGCCACACGGTCGTCATACGCAAGCTCCGCGCGTTTCAGGAACTGGGCCACACGGTCATCTTCCTGATAGGCGACTTTACGGGCCTCATCGGCGACCCCTCTGGAAAATCCGCGACGCGCCCGCAACTGACACGCGAAGAGATCAACGCGAACGCGGAAACCTACAAGCAGCAAATCTTCAAACTGCTCGACCCCGAGAAGACCGAAATCCGCTTCAACTCCGAGTGGATGGACAAGCTCGGCGCGGCCGGCTTCATACGCCTGGCGTCGCACGTGACGGTCAAGCAAATTCTTGAGCGCGACGACTTCAGCAAGCGCCTCGCCGAAGAGAAGCCCATCGCGTTGCACGAACTGCTCTACCCGCTCACGCAGGCTTACGACTCCGTCGCGCTCGAAGCGGACGTGGAACTCGGCGGCACTGACCAGAAGTTCAATTTGCTAATGGGCCGCAACCTCCAGCGCGAGTACAGCCAGGAGCCGCAGGTCGCCGTCATCACGCCGCTGCTTGAAGGCACGGACGGCGTCCAGAAGATGTCTAAGAGTTTGGGCAACTACATCGGCATCAACGAAGCGCCGCAAGAGATGTTCGGCAAGGTCATGTCCATCTCGGACGAGTTGATGTGGCGCTACTACGAATTGCTGACGGACCTGCGCGTCGAAGAGATCGCGGCCTTACGCGAGGCGGCAGAACAAGGCGAGCGCAACCCGCGCGACGTTAAGGTCGAACTGGCGAAGCTCATCATCACAGACTTTCATTCGGCCGAAGACGCGCGCCACGCCGAAGAAGAGTTCAACCGCGTCTTCAAGCGCAAAGAAGCGCCAGAGGAGATGGAAGAACGGACTGTTGAAGCGGCTGACTGGAACTTACCTAATTTGATGGTTCAGGTTGGTCTTGCTTCCTCAAAGGCTGAAGCCCGTCGTCTAATAGAGCAGGGCGGCGTTTATGTAAATGGAGAGCGTTGTACTATCGTGAACTACGTTCTCCCATTGTTCCCGAACAGGCCATACTTTGACATAAAGGTTGGCAAACGCCGCTTCCTGCGCGTGCGTGGAAGTTAGACAAACCGGTATCCGTCATGTCAGCAGCAGCCCGAACCGAAGAGAATCTAGCGGCTCAAACCGATGAGACTTTAATCATCGAGACGCCGGAGCGCGTGCCGTTGCATTTCGCGTTGGCCTCCATTGGCAACCGCTTTCTGGCGTGCGCGGTTGACCATGTGTTGCAAGCGCTCTGCTTCCTGGTGCTCTATTTCGTCTTCGACGCGTTGGTGAGTTCGCTCAACGCCAGCGGGCTGGGCGGCGCGTCGAGGTGGGCGATGGCGCTGCTGTTCATCCTGATCTTCCTCACCATGTACTGCTATTTCACCCTCTTCGAGTGGCGCTTGAACGGGCAGACGCCGGGCAAGCGCTGGCTGAAGCTGCGCGTCATACGCGAGGACGGGCGGCCCATCACCTTCTGGGAGGCCGCGGTCAGAAACCTGCTGCGAATCGTTGACCTCTTTTGGCCCCCGTTCTACTCCATCGGCCTCATCTCGGTCTTCGTCAGCAAGCGCGGACAAAGAGTAGGCGACTTCGTTGCGGGCACGGTCGTCGTCCGCGAGCGCGAGACGGAAGCGCCGACCTTCAACCAGGTCTTCGACTCGCCCGTCTCCGACACGGCGCTGCGCCGCGCCTGTAAACCGGTCCAGTTTACGGCCGACCTCGGCCCCGTCACCGAGCGCGAGATAGAAGTCGTGGAAACCTTCCTGCGCAGGCGCTACGACCTGCCGGACCACGCGCGCATGTGGATGGCCTGGCGCGTCGCCACCCCGCTCCTTTACAAGCTGCGCCCCGGCTACAACCTGGCGACCTTCACCTACGAAGGTTTTCTGGAAGAACTGCTGCACCGCTACCACGAGCGCCACCGCTTCAAAAAATGAGGGCCGGCGATTTCGCACCGCCGACCCTCTACGGACGCCCGTCTTCTCTCTCAAGCTCACTTTCGCCACTCGGCGGGGAAAAGCGCGCCGGCTTTCTCCGGGGCGAGTTTCGCGCCGGCCAACTCCGCGGCGCGCGCCAGCACGGGGTCGCGCCCGCTTGCGATGTCTTCCATTTTCGGCAGCGCTAGCTCGTCGGGCTGCACCCCGACGTGTTCCAGGCTCTTGCCGTCGGGCATGACCAAGTCTGCGACGGTGATGTTCGTCCCGAAATAAAGGACTCTGCCGACGCCTGTTTCGTGGTCAAAGCTCCTGCCGGTCATCACCGCGCCGGCCGTGCGGTCGCCCAACACTGTGCCGCGCTTCTCCAACTGGACGACGCGCGCGAATATCTCCGCAGCCGAACCCGATTCGGCGTCCACGAGGACGATGAGCTGCCCCTTAAATGCCTTGTCGCCGCGGGGCTTCGCCACGGCCTGCTTCGTCTCCTTCCGCAACTTCATGTCGGCGATCTTCACCTCTCGGTCGAAGAAGTGGCTGACGAGACGTTCCAGCGTGACATGGTATCCGCCGCCGTTGCCGCGCAGATCAAGAATCAGCGTCTTGAACTTACTCACCTTGTTCATCATCTCGTCCACGTGCTCAGGCGAGTCGTTGAAGGAAGGCATCCGCCAGATGAGCGCCTCCCCCAGCTCGTGGAAGCGGTCGCGCTCGAACTTTAGCTCGCTGTTGTACTGCCAGATGTTAGTGAAGTACTGCGCGACCTCCGCGGTCTTCTCGACCTTCGACATAATTTCTACCTGGCGCGGCTGCGTCTCGCCGGGGCTCTGGACGACGAGACGCACGCTGCGCGCCGGCATCAGCACGTAATAACGGTAGTACATCTTCCAAAGGTTTTCCCGTGTCGGCCGGTAGCCGTCCACGGAGAGCACCATGTCGCCGGGCTTGAGCCCCTTGGCCGCGGCGTCGTGGTTGGGGTTAACGTTAGTGACCAGGCAGGCGTCGCCCACCATCTGCATCTGCCACCCGTACCAGACGCGCGCCGCGCGGAACGGCGGGAGGAAGAAGGTGTGCGAGTCGTTCAGGTCTAGCAAGACCTGGGCGATGGCGATCATCAGTTGGTCACGCGTTGTCGCCTGCTTGAGTTTCTCCTGAGCCTCTTTGAAGCGAGCATCCAGGTCAATGCCTCGCAGGCCCGCGTCGTAGTAGTTCTTCCTGAGGTCGTCCTTGACCGCGTCGAGCATCGCCTGTGCGCTCTCGCGGTCGAAAGTTCCAAGCCCCTGTGCAGAGGCGTCGCGCGACGGCCGCGCGCCAGCGAGTGCGAGCGCGATCAACGCGACGCAGAGCAGCCGGGCGGCCGAGAGGGGGAGGGTTCGTGGGCGGAGATTTAATTTCATCGTTTATTTATTCCTTGCGACGCGGCCGGCACGAGGAAGCGCGCGGGCGCGGAAAATTGAATGAATGCTTTGGACTTCACCGTAGTAAATTCCTTGCGATGTTGATAACGGGTTGGGTTACGGGCTAGCTGCTGCTGCGGGCCGGTCGGGGCGGCACGAACGCTCGTGAGCGTTGGTGAATCTAACACGAAAAACGCTCAAAGCCAACGCACCGGGCGCGACCCGACACCGCTCTTTGACGCCTCAACTGAACCTCTGCTACTCTTTTCGGTTCTCCCATGTGTCAGATTCAGCACTATAGAAAGGCGTATCAAAATCATGTCGCGTGATGTTTTTATCCTGGGCGGGAAGCGCACGCCTATGGGCGAGTATGTCGGCGCGCTCAAGGATGTTTCGGCGATTGATCTCGGCGCGGTTGCCGCGCGCGGCGCGCTCGAAGCGACCGGGGTTGCGGCCGACGAGATTGACCACACCGTTATCGGGAACGCGCTGCAAACTTCCGGCGACGCCATCTACGGCGCGCGCCACGTCGCGCTCAAAGCGGGCGTCCCTTTCGACCGCCCCGCGCTGACGGTCAACCGGCTCTGCGGCAGCGGCATTCAATCAATCGTCTCCGGCGCGCAGATGATCCAGCTTGGCGAGGCGCGCACCTGCCTCGTCGGCGGAATGGAATCAATGTCGCAGGCCCCGCACGTCATACGCGGCGCGCGCTCGGGCTTCGCACTGGGCCAGGGCAAGCTTGAAGACAGTCTGATGGTCGCGCTCCTCGACACTTACTGCAACACGCCCATGGCCGGCACGGCAGAGAACCTGGCGCGCCGCCACGAAATCTCACGCGAGGAGCAGGACAAGTACGCGCTCCGCTCGCAGCAAGAGGCCAAGCGCGCCAAAGACGCTGGCGTCTTCGCCGAAGAGATCGTCCCCGTCGAGGTCAAGACACGCAAAGGCGTTGACCTCTTCTCCGAAGACGACCACATGCGCCCGGACACGACGCTCGAAATTCTGGCGAAGCTGCGCCCGGCGTTCAGCAAGGACGGCTTCGTCACGGCGGGCAACGCCTCCGGCATTGTTGACGGTGCGGCGGCGCTCGTCATAGCGGGCGAAGACTACGTCAAGGAGCATGACGCGAAGCCGCTCGGCCGCATCGTCAGTTGGGCTTACGCGGGCGTCGAGCCAGAGATCATGGGCATCGGCCCCGTGCCCGCGACGCGCAAAGCGTTGGAGAAGGCGGGGCTCAAACTCGAAGAGATTGATCTTATCGAAGTCAACGAAGCCTTCGCCGCGCAGTACCTGGCCGTCGAGAAGGAACTCGGCCTGGACCGCGCGCGTACTAACGTCAACGGCGGAGCAATCGCGCTCGGCCACCCGCTCGGCGCTTCGGGCACGCGGCTGGTTCTGACCGTGCTCAACGAACTGCGTCGGCGCGGCGGGCGCTACGGGCTCGCGACCGCCTGCATCGGCGGCGGCCAGGGCATCGCCATTATCTGCGAGAGGGTGTAAGAGCAGTGACGAGCGAAAGATAAGTTTCAGGTTTCAAGTTAAATGCTTAGAACCTGAAACCTGAAACTTTTTCTTGTCACGCGTCACTGTATTTCCGGTTTTTCGTAGAAAATCCAAAATTTTGGCAGGGCTTGGGAAGTGCAGGGGCGGTCATCGCCGGTAAATTATACCTGCCGTTACGTCGTTGAATTCTTCCCGATTCCGGCATGGGTTTTGCCGTAAAGGACCGGCTGCCTTGAGTTTGAAATCCGGCTGACGCGCGCTGCCTCGAAGCCTGATGATTTAACCTGGCGTTCACCGGCGCGCAAGCCTTGCGTAAACGTCTTCCGGCATGATAGAAGGTTGCTTCTACACCAGGGTAGTCACTTGTTCAGTGTCACGCCTCTTGAGATCAACAGCACTAATGCTTTTTCGTCAGTCCAAGCTAACGCACACACTCTGCGCGCCCGAAGTGTGCGCGGATTAATGAACCCAACTCTAATGTCACACTTGCTCTAAGGAGTTCCCCAGCATGCACAAATTCTTCCGGCTCTGTTTCGCCACGCTCCTCGTCTTCGCGTTGAGCGCCGTGGCGCTCGCGCAGTCCACGACGACCGGCGCTATCGAGGTTAAGGTCCAAGACCCGAACGGCGCTGTCGTCCCTAACGCGACCATCGCGGTGCGCAACGTCGAGACCAACCAAGAGACGACGGCCACCACCGATGACGAAGGCCGCGCCCGCGTCGTCAACCTTCAACCCGGCACTTACACCGTGACGGTCAACGCCTCCGGCTTCGGTGCCTTCACGCAGGAGAGAATCGTCGTCGAGGTCGGCGTCGCGACTCCGATTGAGGCGAACCTCGCCATCGGCGAGACGACCGGCCAGGTTGAGGTCACGGCCGAAGCGCCCGTCATCAACACTTCGCAACAGGACTTTTCAAGCAACATCAACCAGACCTCGATCAACGAGCTGCCGATCAACGGCCGCCGCTGGTCTAACTTCGCGCTGCTGACGCCGGGCACTGCGCCCGACGGCGCTTTCGGCCTGATCAGCTTCCGCGGCGTCTCCGGCCTGCTCAACAACAACACGGTGGACGGCGGCGACAACAACCAGGCATTCTTCTCCGAGGAGCGCGGGCGCACGCGCATCCCCTACGTCGTCAGCCAGGCTTCGATCCGCGAGTTCCAGGTCAATACCTCGAACTACTCGGCGGAGTACGGCCGCGCGGCCGGCGGCGTGGTCAACGCCGTCACCAAGAGCGGGACCAACGAGTTCCACGGTCAGGTCTTCTTCTACGACCGCGACAACCGTTGGGGCGCGCGCAACGCCTTTGCCTTCCAGACCCTTCCCAGCGGCGAGCGCGTCGGGCTCAAGCCGACAGATCGTCGTCTACAGTTCGGCGGCGTCATCGGCGGCCCCATCGTCCGCGACCGCCACTTCTTCTTCTTCAACTACGACGGCCAGCGCAACACGCAGCCGAACGCCGTGTTCCTCAATCTGCCGGCGACGACGCCGCGCGATCCGCTGACGCTGCAGGCCATCGATCGGCTGCAGCCGCTGGCGGCGAGCTGGGAAC
>DATFCB010000212.1:0-8483 GCA_035253525.1 Pyrinomonadaceae bacterium
GGTCATCACGCTGCCTTCCGGTTTCCCGGAAGCCTTTGCCGTCTCCTCGTCATAGCGCGTGATGTTCCCTATCCCGGAATTATTGAAGACCGAAACGTAAAAGTTCGCGGCCGCTTCGGCCCTGTCATCGAACCATAAGAACGGGGTGATTTTTTGCATGGCCTGACTCCTTAAATAGTATTTTGGGATTGGTTCTATGATACTACCGCCACAGTTGTTACGTGAGGAACGAACACCTGTTTTAAGTCCCGCGCAAGACCGAAAGCTTCATCGAAACGGAGACATAGAATGAACAACCGCGCCCTTCGAGAACGACGTTTGACTCATCTGCCGGCACGTCTCGGCGTCTCCCTCCTGCTTGCCATCTGCGTCGCGCAGGTCGCCTTCTCGCAGGAAGGAAAACTAATACGCGAGACCGTGCACGGCCCGTCGCTTGAGAAGACGCTGACAGGTGAGTCGGCCGACCGCATGGTGAGCGTCTACCTGCCGCCGAGCTACGACAAGGAGCCGACGAAGAGATACCCTGTCGTCTACCTCTTGCACGGCATCACGGACACGGACGGGACCTGGGTCAATCCCTGGGGGCCGGGGAATGCTGGCTGGGCCACCATCCCGCAAGTGATGAACAGCGGCATCGCCGCTCGGATGTTCGGCGAGATGATCGTCGTCATGCCCGACGAGTTGACCAGGTGGGGCGGGAGCTTTTACACCGACTCGCCCGTCACGGGCAACTGGGAAGAGTTCACGGTTAAAGATTTGGTGAGCTACATAGACGGCAAATACCGCACGCTGGCGAGGGCTTCGAGTCGCGGCATCGCGGGCCATTCGATGGGCGGCTACGGGGCCATCAAGCTGGGGATGAAACACCCTGACGTTTACAGCGTCGTCTATGGTCTGAACCCCGCCGTACTCGGCTGGGGGCGCGACCTCTCGATAGAGAACCCGGCCTTCGCCTTCGTGCTCAAAGAAAACATCAAGACGCAGGAAGACGCGCTGAAGGGCGGCCTCTACCCGCTGGCCGTCATCGTCGTCGCGCAGGCGTTCTCCCCCAACCCCGCGCGGCCCCCGCTCTACGTTGACTTCCCTTTCGCGGCGGTTGACGGGAAACTGCGCCCCTCGGAGCCCGCGTTCAGTAGGTGGCAGGAGAATTTCCCTACGAACATGATCGAGAAGTACGAGGCGAACTTGTCCAGGCTCCGCGGCCTGCGCTTCGATTCGGGCTACGAGGACGAGTTCACGCACATCCCGCCGTCGGCGCGCGCTTTCTCTTCCGCGCTGACCGCACGCGGCATAGAGCACGTCTTCGAGGAATACAACGGCGACCACCGCAACCGACTCTGGGGGCGCACGGGCAGGCTCGCAACGGAGCTTCTGCCCTACTTCTGGAACCTGCTGGACTCGCAGCCGCAAAGATGACTCGGTGTGTTGATGGTAAGAGACAAAGCCGCGACAGTGAATGCTCACGCGCGTGAGGGCCGCCGTGTTACTGTGACGCTCTCCGACCCTTCCGCGCCCGAGAGCCTTCTGCTCGTCGAGCACCTGTGGAAAGCGTTGGGCCAGTTGTACGGCAACACAGGCCCCTGCCAGTTTGTGCCTGCGGATGTGGAAGGCGCGGGCACTGCTTTCGTCGTCGCGCGCCTCGACGGGCGGCCGGTCGGGTGCGGGGCCATCCGGCCACACGAGCCTGGGGTGGCCGAAGTGAAGCGCATGTACGTCGAGCCAGCGGCGAGGGGCTTAGGCGTCGGGCGGCGGATTTTGCAGGAGTTGGAGAGCGTGGCCGGCGCATTAGGTTACGTCGCCATTCGGCTTGAGACGGGCGTGAAGCAACCCGCAGCCATCTCGCTCTACGAGCGGGCGGGGTATCAGCGCATAGAGCGTTACGGGACACACGCCGAAGACCCGCTCAGCATCTGCATGGAGAAGCGGCTCGGCGAGGGCGCGCGACTGTAGCGCGCCGCCGCGAGTGGTGTGACACACGCTTACCAGAGAGGAAGGTGCCGGTGGAAACTGACGACACGAAAGTTCTCGGGTGGGGAACGATTATCCTGACATTGGTCGTGGTCGGAGTCGTGACGGGACTGCTGCTCGGCCTGATGAGCTGGCTGTTCGGCCTTTCGCCGCGCATGATGGGCGGCGGGGTCGGGGCGGCCGTCGGCGTCATCGGAGCGATGTTGGTCGCGCGGCGGCGCGCGGCGCTCGCGCGGCAGAACAATCCCTGAAGGCAGACAGCCGCGGAGCGGCGCAGTATTTATCTTTCGAGTGTCGCGATTCGACTGGGCCAGAAAACCTTGCCCGCGCCGTTTCGAGCGCATTATCCTCTGGCGTGCGGATTGCCCGGCCTCGGGGCGTAAGTCATGATCGTTCGCAAGGAGACAGTATGTTGAAGAAACTTTTGTCCGTCCTCGTCGTCGCGGCCCTCGTCTGCGCGCTCGGCGGGACGACGGGGCTGGCCGAGACCAGGCCGGAGGCTAAAGCAGGCGAAGCGGCGAAGGTGACGTTGCGCGCGGACATCTCCAAACTGGTCGCGGAGGCCATGGCGGGGAGCAAAACTGTTGTGCTCCCGCGCCCGCAGATTCAAACTTCAAAAGGCAACAATCTTTCCAAGGGCACGAAGATCGCCATCGGCGTCGCCATCGCCGTGGCCGTGGTGGTGATTGTGGCGGTGGCCGTCAACAAGCGCTGCGACAACGAGCCCGGCGGCTGCTAACAGTTTCCCGCCGCCGCCGTCTGAATCAACCACGAAATAACACTGAACGACGCGAAACGAGGTAAGACTCTTTCGCGTCGTTCAGTGTTATTTCATGATTGCTGCTTCCTCCGCTTCGCGCGTTGGCCGTCCACGCGGTTTGTGCGGTAAATTGTTGCCCAACAGATCGCAAATTTTATTGGCTTGAGGAGAGCAGATGAGACGTAAAGCATCGGCCGTCTGGCAGGGCGGCCTCAAGGACGGGAAGGGTACGATTTCGACCGAGAGCGGTGTTCTTTCCGAGACGCAATATTCCTTCAGCACGCGCTTTGAAGACGGCAAGGGGACGAACCCGGAAGAGTTGATCGCCGCCGCGCACGCGGGCTGTTTCTCGATGGCGCTGTCCGGGCAACTGGCCCAGGCCGGGCTGACGGCCGACAGCATCAACACGACCGCCACCGTCAGGCTGGAGAAGACCGACGCCGGCTTCGCCATTACCTCCGTCCACCTGGACGTGACGGCGAAAATACCCGGCGCGGATCAACAGGCGTTCGAGACCGCCGCCAACAACGCCAAGGCCGGCTGCCCCGTCTCCAAACTCCTCAACGCTGAGATCACGATGGAAGCGAGATTGGAGGGATGAGAAGAAGGGATGAGGGATGAGGGATGAGGGATGAAGTAAAGCCCGTTGAAGCAATGATTCGGTGAGCGATTCACTCAAACCCTTTCATCCCTCATCCCTCATCCCTTTTCTAAGTGGCATTGAGTTTGCTGGCGACGTTAAGGTTACGATGAAGAAACGAAGGGCAGTTCTCATTTCAAATCCGAACGCGGGGCGCGGCGGGGCGAGTCGCGAGCGCGAGGTGGCGCGCTTCGTCGAAGCTCTGAAGAAGCGCGGGGTCGCGGTCGAGGCGTTCGACACGAGTGGGCCGAACGACGCGGCGCGTTTGGCCGCGCGTGTCGCGCGTGAGGGCGCGCGGGACGTGATCGTTTCGGGCGGCGACGGGACGATCAACGAGGCGCTGCAAGGGTTGGTCGGGACGGGAGCGCGACTCGCGGTCTGGCCCAGGGGGACGGCCAACGTGCTGGCGCGCGAGTTGAAGCTGCCTTTCGACGCGGAGCGCGCGGCCGACGTGATCGCGCGCGGCCGCGCGACCCGCGTGCACGTCGGTTGCGCGAACATAGAGAAGACGAACGAGCGACGCTACTTCTTCCTGATGGCCGGCATCGGCCTCGACGCCGAGATCGTGAGCCGCGTGCGCCCGCGTCTGAAGCGGCGCGTCGGCGAGGCCGCGTTCTGGTACTCGGGCCTGGGACATTTGGCACACTGGCAGCCGGTCTCTTTCAACGTGGAGGTCGAGGGGCGCACGATGCCCGCGACGTTCGCGGCCATCGGCAAGGCCGCGCACTACGGCGGCAACCTCGCGATCACGCCCCGCGCACAGATGGAAGCGCCGGAGTTCGAGGTCTGCGTCGTTGACTCCACGAGCCGCCTGCACTTTCTCTACCTGCTCTCGCACGCCCTGCGCCGCCGCGGCGTCGCCGAAGAGATGCGCGGCGTCAAATTCATACGCACCGCCCGCGCGCGCGTCACAGGCGACGTGCCCGTACAGATTGACGGCGAACTGACCGGCCAACTCCCCATCACCTTCGAGATCGCACCTTCGCCGATAGAGATCATCAGTTAGTAATCAGTAATCAGTAGTCAGCTAAGAACGGGCCACGAGCAGCGTCGGGCTTACGTTTTTAGCTGACTACTGATTACTGATTACTATTTGCCCGCCATCCATTCGGCGCGTAGTCGTCGCTGCTCGGCCGTGGCGTCGCGGACTTCTTCGAGGCGATAGGTATATGTATCGGGCGGGCCGGGCGTGATGACTTTTTTGAGGGTCTGCCCGTCGCGGTTGACGGTGACGGGCATGCGCTCGCCCTGCTTGAAGCGGCCGACCGCTTCCTCAAAATTTTTGCCAGTGACTTTCTTGTCTCCGACGGTCGTGATTACGTCGTCTCTCTTGAGTCCGGCGTCTTCGCCCGGAGAATTGTTGCGCACGCTCTTGACCTTCACGCCGCCGCGCGCATCGTCCGCCTCGAAGTTGAAGCCGATTGCAGGCTTGGTCGCGGCTTCGCGCACGAGGCGCAGGCCGACCGCGCCGAACGCCTCATCGTACGGCGGCACTTCGACGCCGCGGACGTAGCGTGTGAAGAAATCTTTGAGTTCCGCGCCCCCGACCTCCGTCGTGACGCGCTCGAAGTCCTCGCTCGTGAAGCCACGACCGCGCAGGTAGTAGCTCGCGTTCGGACTCTTGACATAAAGCTCCTGGTACAATCGGCGCAAGACTTCGTCGAGCGAGCCGCGCCCGCCCGTCTGCTTTCTGATGAGAAGGTCTAAGGCGAGGGCCAGCACCTCGCCCTTGAAGTAGTAGCTGACGGAAGTGTTGGCAAGGTTCGTGCGCTGTGCTTCGGGGTCGCCGTCGAGGAACGGCGCGAGGAGGGATGAATCCTCGGCGCTCATCAGGCGGCTGCCCTGGCTGTTCTCGACCCCCTGTATGACTTCGCTGAGCCGCTGCCAGAGCTGCGCGTCGGTCCAGAGCCCCGCTCGCCGCATCATCAGCTCGCCGTAATATTCCGTCACGCCTTCCGCGACCCACAAACCCCGCGTCGAGAGCGGGCGCGTGAAATCCCAGGGGCCAAGCTCGACGGGCCGTAGCCGCTTGACGTTCCAGACGTGGAAGAACTCGTGCGACGCCAACTCAAGCGTGAGGCCGTAAGTTTCACGGTCGGCGAGCGTGCCTGCGACGATCATGTTCGTCGAGTCAAGGTGCTCCATCCCGTCAACCGAGCGGCCGTCGTTGGCGAAGTGAATCATGAAAGTGTAGGAGTCGAACTCGGGTGCGCCCCACATCGCCACCTGCGCGCGCACGATCTTTTCCAGGTCGCGCACGAGGCGCGGGCGGTTGCCCCCTTCGTCGCCGTACGAGTGCACGACGACGCGGTAAGTCTTCCCGTCCACTTTGAACTCGTCCACGGTCCAGTCGGGCGCGATCTCCGTCGGCGCATCAATCAGCAGGTCGTAGTTACCGAACCGCCACTCTCGCTGGTCCGCGCTCGTGTTGCTCGCGTTGACGGCGCGCCATCCCGGCGGCGGGTCAACCGTCAGACGCAAGGGGTCTTGTTTGTGGCCCACGACGTACATGAAGACGGAAGCGCCGTTGAAGTTGGCGTGGCGGTCGTCCAACTGCGAGAAAGTCCCGGAGAGGTCGTCGCCGAAGACTTTGTACTTGAGGGTCACGCCGCGCCCCTCCTGCAAGGGGACGCGCCACGTCTGATCGTCAATGCGCGTGTAGGGCAGCGGCGTGAGCTTGCACTGCGCGCCCGCCGGGCAGACGCCGCCTGCCGCCTGGACCTCCTGTACGTTCTTCGCGAAATTGAAGACGGCGTAGCGGCCGGGCGACCACCTGGGCATCTGGAAGTCCAGATGAGTCGCGCGCGTGCCCTCGGCCAGTTCCGCCGTGATTGTCACCTCGAAGAGGTGCGAGACGGGGCGCGACATCGCCAGGCGGTAATTGAGCGAGGCGAGCGGCGCGCTCTCCTCTCGCGCGGCGGCCCATAAAGAGGAGCAGAGAAAAAGTAGTAGAAGGTTTGCGGCGTAGACGTAGAACGGTGGGAGGCGACGAGTCATGGTTTGTCTCTCCAATACGGTGAAGACATTTTGAGGCCCAGCGAGGCTTGAGGTCCAAAGGGTCGCGTGATTATCTGCGTTTCCCGCCCGTCTGTCAAAAGAAATAAGAAAGTCCCGCTTCTTCGCGGGGGCTTCCGCGAAAATAGCGATTGACGCGCCCGTCGGATTTGGCATAGAAGTGCTTTTAAGGAGTTCACGAAAGGGATGGCGCACGACGTTTTTATCAACTACAGCTCGAAGGATAAAGCGGTCGCGGATGCTGTCTGCGCCACGCTGGAGGCGCGTGGCATGCGCTGCTGGATCGCGCCGCGCGACGTACAGCCCGGCGCGGACTGGAGCGAGGCGGTGGCGCGCGCCATCGCGGAGAGCCGTGTGATGGTGCTCGTCTTCTCATCGAAGGCCAACGAGTCGGAGCAGGTCAGGCGGAAGGTCAACCTCGCCATCGAAAGAGAAGTCGCCATCGCCCCGTTCCGCATAGAGAACGTGATGCCCTCCGGGTCTCTGAAAAACTACCTGGACGTGACGCACTGGCTCGACGCCCTGACCCCGCCGCTGGAGGCGCACATAGACAAGCTCGCCGACAACCTCACGCGTCTGCTCGCCGAAAGAGAGCGCGCAGACGCCGCCCCGGTAGCCGAAACTCCTCAAACTCCGGCGCGCGAACGTCGAGGCATCAACAAAGTCTTGCTTGTGACCAGCGTGCTCGGCGTGCTCGCGCTGGCCGCGCTCATAGGCATCATGGCCTACAGGTGGAGCCGAAGCGGCCGAGGCGGCGGTGGCGGGCGGGGCGACGGCGGGGGCGGCGGCGGTCGTCCGGTCGCCTCTGCGGAGACGCCGACGGCCGAGGCGAACACTGGGCCAATATCCGCACTGCACTGCACGCCGCCGGAGAACTACGAACTGCGCTGCCGAGGCGGCGGCGAGATGGTACTCTCGCTTGACCGACCGGGCGAGTCCGGCCGCCGCCTGTTGAAGATACGCTTTAAGAGAGGGTCGAAGCCGGCGAGCGCGGGCCTGAGCCCAGGCGAATGCGCGTGGGTGGACCGCCCCGTCGGCGGCGACGAGCCGAACACCATCATCCGGTATGTTTCCGGGCCGAACGTCCCCGTCGTCACGAGCCTCAAAGACGCGAACAAATATTGGGGCTTCTGCGCGAGCGACCGCGGAGACTACTTCGGCGTGTTGGAGTCGGGTCGGGCGAATTAGACAAGCGATGCGGAATGATGAATGATGAATGCGGAATGAAAGACAACCGCTTTTAATTCATCATTCATCATTCATCATTTCTTTATGACGGAACGTCTTTACTACAGCGATTCACATCTGACGGAATTCGAGGCGCGCGTCACCGGAATCACGGAGCGCGTCAGCGGGTGGACGGCCGTGACGCTCGACCGCACGGCCTTCTACCCGACGGGCGGCGGGCAGGCGAGCGACACGGGCACGCTCAACGAGACGCGCGTCGTCGAGTGCATAGACGCCGAAGGCCAGGGCGTGCTCCACGTCGTACAAGGGCGCGGCCTCGAAGTGGGCGCACACGTTACGGGCCGCGTTGATTGGCCGCGCCGCCTGGACCACATACAGCAGCACACGGGCCAGCACATCCTCTCGCAGGCTTTCATAGCGCTCTTCGACGCGGAGACGCGCGGCTTCCGCATGCTCGAACAGTATTGCGAGGTGGACGTGGCGCTCGAAGACCCTTCGGAGGAAAAAGTCGAGCAGGCAATCGAGCTAGCCAACCAGATCATCTGGGAGGACCGCGCCGTCGAGATACGCCAGGTGACGAAGGAAGAGGCCGCGAGTCTGCACCTGCGCAAAGAGTCAGACCGCGAGGGCGAGCTGCGCCTGATAGAAATCGAAGGCTTCGACTTGACGCCATGCGGCGGGACGCACGCGCGCCGCACGGGCGAGGTGGGCCTCATTGCCGTGCGCTCCTTCGAGCGTGCGAAGGGTCTGACGCGCATTGATTTCGTCGCGGGAGGGCGCGCACTCGCCGACTACCGCCGGGCCAACCACGTCGCGCGCGGCGTCGCCAGCTTCTTCAGCACCGCGCGCGACGAAGCCCCGGCGGCGGTCGCACGCATGTTGGAAGAGAACAAACAACTCACGCGGCGCGTG
>DATFCB010000213.1:0-5241 GCA_035253525.1 Pyrinomonadaceae bacterium
TTCGGGCGCGTGCGCGACGCACCAGCGCATGCTCTCCGAAGCGATCAAGCGGGCGCGCAACATCGCGCTCTTGCCCTACGCCACGGACTAAACGAGGAGGAGAATAAAAATGGCACACACGAACGTCCTCCTGCGCGAAGACATAGACGAGCTTGGAGCGCGCGGCGAGATAGTCAGAGTCAAGGCGGGCTACGCGCGCAACTACCTGCTCCCGCGTAAGCTCGCAGTCGAGGCGACGGCCAGCAACGTCAGGCAGATCGAACAGGAGCGCGCCGCGCTCCTCAAGAAAGAGGCCAAGGAGAAGGGAACCGCCGAGGCCCAGGCCGAACAGTTGCAAGCAGTCCGCCTGAACTTTACACGCAAGGTTGGCGAGCACGGCATCCTTTACGGCTCCGTGACCTCTATGGACATCGCGGAGGCTCTGAAGGAGCGCGGCTACGAAGTTGACCGCCGTCGCATCACCTTGCGCGAGGCGATCAAGGAGACGGGCGAGTTCACCGTCCCCGTCCGCCTGCACCGCGAGGTGACGGTCGAGCTTCCAGTCGCAGTCACCGCCGAAGGCGGAGCGCCGGCCGAGAGCAAGACGCCTGCGCGGGAGCCGGAAGTTGAGGCGGCCGCGGGCGAAACTACTGATGAGGCGACCGTCGAAGAGGCGGGAACTGAAATCGGAAACGCCTGAAAAACAGGCGTGCGGGCGCGGCCGACGGTTGGACGTTGGCTCGCCCGCACGCCTTATAGTATAGTGCGCTGCGAGCGCGCGGGACGCGCCTTCCGGGCGGTGACCGAAAGGCCAACGATGCGCTCGCGGCTTTTTTGTTTTTACCCACGGTTTAATCTTCAGTAATTAGTTCTCATACGTCTCCCGATGGCAAACTTCGCCGCTGACACGTCGCGCGATCAGATGCTCGAACGGCCCCTGCCGAACAGCGCTGACGCCGAGCGCGCCATCCTCGGCGCAATCATCCTCGACAACGCGCTCATCAGCCAGGCCATCGAGCAATTAAAGCCCGAAGACTTCTACGTCCCCAGCCACCGCCGCATCTTCCTGGCGATGATCGCGCTCTTTGAGCGCGGCTCCGAGATAAATCAAATCCTGATTGCGGAGGAACTGAGGCGCGACGGCGAGATAGAGTCCGTCGGCGGCGTGACCTTCATCACCAACCTGATGGTCGGCCTCCCGCACTTCGCCAACATCGCGTACTTCTCAAAGATCGTCCGCGACAAGTCGATGCTGCGCCAGTTGGTCAAGGTCTGCAACAAGGTGACGAGTGAGGCGCTCGAAGAGGAGGACGAGGCCGAGGTCATCCTGGACCACGCCGAGCAGGCCATCTTCGCGCTCGCAGACGAACGCACACGCCAGGGCTTCGCGCACGTCAAGCCCATCGCCGACGCCATGCTCGAACACGTGCAGGAGATGGCCGGCCGCTCCGCCATGCTGACGGGCCTGACGACGGGCTTCAACGACCTCGACTCGATGACCTCCGGCCTGCAACCCTCCGACCTCATCGTCGTCGCCGCCCGCCCGTCAATGGGAAAGACGAGCCTCTGTCTGACGCTGGCACAGAATGCGGCGATCCAGGCGCAGGCGGTGGTGGGCGTCTTCTCGCTCGAAATGTCCAAGGAGTCGCTGGTGATGCGCATGCTCTCGTCGGAGGCGCGTGTTGACGCGCACCGCTTCCGCAGCGGCTTCCTCTCGCGCGACGAGTGGGCGCGGCTCGCGGGCGCTCTGGGGACGCTGGCCGAGACCAAGATTTTCATTGACGACACGCCCGGCATCTCCGTCCTGGAGATGCGCGCCAAGGCGCGGCGGCTCGCCGCCGAGCAGAAGAAGCTGGACCTCATCATCGTTGACTACATGCAACTGATGTCCGGCTCGTCGCGCCGCGCCGAGTCGCGCCAGCAGGAGGTCTCGCAAATCTCGCGCGAGCTGAAGGCGCTCGCCAAGGAATTACACGTCCCTTTGATCGCGCTCTCGCAACTCTCGCGCGCGCCCGAGAACCGCACGGACCATCGTCCGCAGTTAAGCGACTTGAGAGAGAGCGGCTGCCTGGCGGGCGAGAGCCTGGTGACGCTGGCCGACACGGGCGAGCGAGTGCCCATCCGCGATCTTGTCGGGAGGTCTGGCTTCGGCGTTTGGGCGCTCAACGAGGAGACGTGGAAAATCGAGAGGGCGGTCGTCAGCCGCGCCTTCTCGACCGGGACGAAGCCCGTTTACCGTCTACAGACGCGACTCGGCCGCTCCATCCGGGCCACCGCCAACCATAAGTTCTACACCTTTGACGGGTGGAAGCGTCTGGACGAGATGAAAGTCGGCGAGCGGTTGGCTTTACCACGCACCCTCGGCAGTCCCGTCAAGCAGTCAATGAGTAATGCCGAACTCGCTTTGCTCGGCCACCTCATCGGTGACGGCTGCACCCTGCCGCGCCACGCCATCCAGTACACGACACGCGAAAGGGATTTGGCTGAGACTGTGGCCGCGCTGGCGGTTGAAGTTTTCGGCGACGAGGTCCGGCCGCGCGTCAACGCCGAGCGGCGCTGGCTCCAGGTCTATCGGCTTTATAATCAAAACGTCAGCTGCGAGCGAGCGGCGCGCATCGCCGGGGTCGTTCACTCCGAGCCGCTGAGCAGGCTATCGCAAAGCGACATCTACTGGGATGAGATCACGTCAATTGAGCCGGACGGCGAGGCGGAAGTTTACGATTTGACCGTTGAAAAGTGGCACAGCTTTATAGCTGCCGAAATTTTGGTCCATAATTCTATTGAGCAGGACGCCGACGTGGTCGCCTTCATCTATCGCGAGGAGCAGTACAACCGGACGGAGGAGAACGCGGGGCTCGCGGAGATTATTGTCGCCAAGCAGCGCAACGGGCCGACGGGCACGGCGAGGCTGGCATTCTTAAAAGAGTTTACTCGGTTCGAAAACATGTGGCGCGAGTGAAGCGCGTCAGTGTGACCGGCGTGTGCGGAAAGTATAGAGGGTGAGATTGAGTTCAACGGCGACGCCGGATATTGGCACAGAGGCTAGCGTTGAGATGGACGGGCAGCGGCCGACGTGGGCGCTGATAGACCTCGACGCGCTGGCCTCGAACTTTCGCTGGGTGCGAGGGCGCGTTTCCGCGGGCGTGCGCGTGATGGCGGTCGTCAAGGCCGACGCCTACGGGCACGGGGCCGTCAGGTGCGCGCGCAGGCTCGCGGCCGAGGGCGCGGACTGGTTCGGCGTGGCGATGCCCGAGGAGGGGATAGAACTCAGGCGCGCCGGCATCACGCAGCCTGTGCTCTCGCTCGGCGGCTTCTGGGAAGGTCAGGAGCGGCTGTGCCTCGGCGAGCGCATCGTGCCGGGCGTCTACAGCCTGGACATGATCGAGACCCTGGACCGCGCGGCCTGCGATGCGGGCGTCGTCGCGGACATTCACCTCAAGATTGACACGGGGATCGGCCGCCTGGGCGTGCGCTTTGACGAGCTGGGCGAGTTCGCGGATGCGCTTCGCCACTTCAAGAACATTCGCGTGGACGGCGTGATGACGCACTTCGCCGCCGCGGACGACCCGGACCAAAATTGCTTCACGGATGAGCAGGTCGCGCGCTTCCGCAGCGCCGTCGAACTCTTACGCGAGCGCGGGCACAACCCGACGTTCGAGGATTTGGCTAACTCTGCGGCGATGTTCGCGCACCCGGCAGGGTGGGGCAACATGGTCCGGCCGGGCGGCGTGTTGTACGGGCTGTGGCGCGACGTACTGCCGCCTACGCCGGAGCCCCCGCCGCTGCTGCCTGTCATGTCGCTGCGCACGCGGGTCATGCTCGTCAAGCGCGTCCACGCCGGAGAAACGCTGGGCTACGGCTGCACGTTCGAGGCTTCCAGAGAGACGACGGTCGCGACCTTGCCCATAGGCTATAACGACGGCTACGTGAGGGCGCTGTCGAATCGCGGGCGCGCGATTGTGCGCGGCCAGTACGCCCCGGTGGTGGGGCGCATCTCGATGGACTTGACTCTGATGGACGTGACGGACGTGCCCGGTGTGCGACGGGGTGATGTCGTGACGCTCATCGGCGCGGACGGCGACCTCTCAGTCCCCGCCGAAGACATAGCCAGGACCGCAGGCACTCTCTCATACGAAATCACCTGCGGCGTCAGCGACCGCGTCCCGCGTCTGTACCGAGAAAACTCGTCAATCGAAAACTCGTGAATCGTAAATCGGAGAACGTTCTTTTCGATTTACGATTCACGAGTTTTCGATTTAGGACCCTGTTACTGCAAGACGAAGTTGTAGGTGATGACGCCCGAGACTTTGACCGCCTGGTTTGAGAGATAAGTCGGGCTGAAGCGCGCCTGGTAGGCGGCCTGGACTGACTCGCGTTGTAAGAGCGGGTGACCGCTGAGGACGCGTGCCGAGACCACCTTGCCCTGCTCGTCAATCAAGACCTGCACGGTGACTGTGCCGGAAGCGCGCCCGGCCTTGGCGATGGCCGAATAGACGGGCTTCGGCAGGTGAGTCGCCATGCCGTTGATGACACCCTTGCTCACCGTCGTCGGCGGCTTGCTGACCTTCTTTTCCATCGCCGGCGGTGGCGGTGTCTTCGCCAGCTCGTCCAACTCGTCCGCCCCTGGGCCAGTGCCCCTGCGGCCAGAGTTATCGCCGCCGGTCTTATCGCCCGTGCCCCCGAAGCGGTTATCGTTCGGGCCGGGATTGCCGATTTTGTAAGCGGTCCCCGGCGGTAGTTCGGGAGCGGGCGGCGCGACCATCGCCTTGCCCTCTATATGTTTCGGGTCCATGACCGCCGTGACAGGCGTCTCTCTAACCACGGCGACTCTCGGCGCATTGCTCCCGCCTCCGGCCGCGTGCCTGGGAACAACTGGTTTCGGGACCGGCTGCACCTCCGGTGCTTCGACCGGCGTAATCATGGAGACCAGTTCAAGGTTCTGAGTCTCTATGTGCGTGTTGTAAGCGTGAATGCTCCCGACGCCGATTGCCAGGAAGATCACCGCATAAATCGCGAGCGTGCCGAGGAAGAACCGGCCCCTGCGCGCATTGTCACCTTTGTGAGAACTCGACTCGACAAGATTTCCAAACATCTCCTCATTCCTCCCATGCCGGTGCCATGCGGGTCACAGGGAGCCTCTGCTCTCCCTTCTTAGACCCCACGGCGCGCGCGCTTGTTCCAGGAAAAACAGTGGTCAGTGGTCAGTGGTCGGTGGTCAGTGAAAAGAAAGAAGGCAGCCGAGCTATACACGCTTGGCTGCCT
>DATFCB010000214.1:0-10270 GCA_035253525.1 Pyrinomonadaceae bacterium
GCGCCTCTTCAAGCTGCCGCGCGCGAACAGGGCCACGCCGGGCAGGACGAGCGCCAGCGTGGCGAAGGCGATAAAGTTCATCCACCAGACGTTCATGTTCTCGGGCGAGAAGGTCTGGAAGAGAAAGTTGTAGCGGTAATCAACCGAGAGGTCGGCTTGAGTGGTGTTGGTTCTCACCCAGGAGAGTTCGGCGAGCATCGTCACCCAGTAGAAGGCGCTGGCCGCGAGTCCGAGCGCTGCGCCCGACGCGAGTCTCAAGAGCGTCGCGACGCGCTTGCCCTTTTCCATGCGGAAGAGCGCGTAGGCGAGGAGGCCGAGGCCGCCGATGACTGTCAGAGGGAGGTGAGTTAAGACCAGAACGGCGAAGGAGGCTGCGAGGCCGACCACGTCGCGCGTGTTCCTGCGCCGACAGATTCTTTCGACGAAGGCGAAACAGAAAGGGAGGACCGAGCAGCCCGCGTACTCGGGCAGCATGAACGCCTGGTAGAGTTCGTTAACGTGGTAGGGCATCAGCGTGAAGAAGATGCCGGCCCACATGGCCTGTTGGCGTGTGAGAGAGGCGCGCGCCCAGAAGTAGACGCCGAGGCCGCCGAGGATTGAGAGGAGCGTGAAGGCGAGCAGGCTCGCCGCGTACCATTCTCCCGTCAGCGCGCGGGCCGCGCCGAGCAGGTAGTAAGCTCCCGGAGGGTAGAACCTGAAACTGGGGTCGCCGTATCCGCCGCTCGACTCAGCGAGCCAGCCGGGGGATAAGTCGCCGTTGCGCACGGCGTCGTAGAGGGGAAGCGCGATGCGATAGTGATTCCAGAGGTCAATGTTGCTCGGAACGCCGCGCAACATTGCGGGCGCGAGCGCGAGGACCGCGACCACCACGACGCACAGCATGGGCCAGCGCCGTCGCCAGAAGCGGGACCGAATCCCTCGGAGTTGGCTTGTGAGAACTGCGCCGCCAGCCACGTCCTCGTGACCGTCCGCGCGCGGCTCTGAGAGAATGCTCGACATGAGAGTCTTAAAGGGATGAGGGCGGAGGGATGAGGGATGAAGGAAAGCCGTTGAGTCAACGACTCGATGAGAGATTCATTCAACCCCTTTCATCCCTCATCCCTCATCCCTCATCCCTTAAAAAAATGCGGGGGAAGAAGTTTGCACTTCGGTCCCCCGCAAGACTGCAATTGGTCTGTGACTATTACTGGTTGCCGAGTGCGGCCATCGGGGCGGCATCGCAAGCAGCGCGGTTGGCGACCGGGGCAACGCTAACGCCGCCCTTCATCACGCCGTCTTCCTCGACGCAGAATGCGCGCGTGCCGGACTGCGAGACGCCGCCGGTGACCTGCGGGCTGGCCTGACCCATGAACTGCGCGAGCGTGCCGGCAGCCGAGTCAATGATGTCCGCGTCGCGGACGGTGAAGAGGTAGCCGCTCTTGGTGCCTGCGCCCAGGACGGGGTCAACCAGGTCGGCCGTGTCCAACTCGCCCAGGTTACCGAAGTTGCCGTTGCCGGAAGTCGCCTGGTAGGTGGCTTCAGCCGAGTGGATGGTGCGGAGGCTGGACTGAGCCGAGCCTTCGTTGGCGGCGCGGCGGGAAGCGAGAAGGTTGGGGATGGCGATAGCGGCAATGATGCCGATGATCGCGACGACGATCAAAAGCTCGATGAGAGAGAAGCCAGACTGGCCTTTTTTCTGTTGCATTTCTTTCGGATGCTCCTTGAAGAGATAAGAGTGAATTTGGGTCAAAATTTCGCGCCATCGGCTTTCTCAGGCATTGTTGCCGCGCTCGGCGCGCGTTGCGGTCAACCTGACCTTTACAAACACCGTGCCGCAAGCTCGTGCGCTGCGAAAGCCGTGAAAATCACTCGAAAAACCTTTGCTTTCCCCTAAAGCCTCTCCGCCGCACAACGGCCCGGACTTGGACAAACTTCGCGAAATGACAAATAACGGCAGCCGGTAGGTGACGGTTTTCGGTAAGTTAAGCGGGCTTGGAGAGAAGAGGGGCAAGGGGGAAGAGCATCGGGCTGCGGGTCTTTAATCAAGCGGATCGCTCGCCACGGTGGCGGCTGCGCCGACTTCGACTCGTAGGATGGCGGAGGCGTCAATGTAGTAATGCTGGAAGACGTTTCTAGGGTCCAGGACGGGGTCCGCGACCGCCTCGTAGTTGAGCGCCGCCGAGGTCGGGATGTTGAACCTATAACCGCTCTTCTCCCCCGCGCGCAGGCTCGGGTCAACGATGAGTTTTTCGTTGCCAAGTTCTGCCAGCGTGCCGTAACGGCCGTTGGTCGCGCGGTAGGAAGCCTGTGCGGAGTGGATGGTGCGTAAAGAACTGATGGCCGAGGCGGACTTGGTGGCCTGCCTGGCCTGTTCGAGGTAGGGGACGGCAATCGAGGCGACGATGCCGATGATGGCGACGACGATCATCAATTCGATCAACGAAAATCCTTTTTGCGTTGTGGAAGATTTTTTCATGACTGGTGCGGCTGGGCTGCCTTTCTGAGTGGTCCGATGCCCGGTAAACATCGGGCATTCCTCTGCCTCACAGCAATGAGCGTGCCGCTGAAAAGCCGTAAATCGTAAATCGTGAATCGTGAATAGAAAGAGCGTTCTTCCATTCACGATTCACGATTTACGGCTTTTTGCCTTTCTTAGCCTCGCGTCGCGGAGTCGCGCAGTTGGGCGGTCAGGCCGCGGATTTGATGTTTGTCGAGGAGGTGGCGCAGCGAGCGCACGGAGAGATGTAGAAGTTCGGCGGCGCGCGTCTGGTTGCCGCCGGTGCGGCGCAGGGCTTCGAGCACGTAGGTCTTTTCCAGTTGTTCCAGGTGGGCGACGACGTTGATGCCTTCTTCCGGGAGCGCGAAGGCGGAGGCGACGCGCGCGGGATTGTAGTTTGTGATCTGCTCGGGGAAGCGCTCGGGCTGAATCGTGTCGGTGCGCTCCAACGCGACGGCGCGCTCGATGGTGTGCTCCAACTCGCGCACGTTGCCGGGCCACGAGTAGGCTTCCAGGAGCCTGAGCGCCTTCTCGCTGACGGTGACCTGCCGGCCCGTCTGCGCGCAGAACTTTTTGATGAAGTGCTCGGTCAGCTCCGCTATGTCTTCGGCGCGCTCTCTGAGCGCCGGCAGCTCTATCGGGATGACGGAGACGCGGTAGTAGAGGTCTTCGCGGAACTGCCCGTCGCGGACCATCGCGGAGAGGTCGCGGTTGGTGGCGGCGATGACGCGCGTGTCTATGTCAAGCTCGTCGTGCGCGCCGACGGGGCGGACCTTGCGCTCTTGCAGGACACGCAGGAGCTTGACCTGCATGGCAGGCGACATCTCGCCTATCTCGTCCAGGAAAATGGTCCCGCGGTTGGCCGCCTCGAATAAACCCTTGCGGTTGGTGTTCGCGCCCGTGAACGCGCCCCTGACGTAGCCGAAGAGTTCACTTTCGAGCAGGGTCTCGGTGAACGCGCCGCAGTTGATTGAGACGAAGGGGCGCTCGGCGCGCGGGCTGAGGTCGTGTATGGCGCGCGCGACGAGTTCCTTACCTGTGCCAGATTCGCCGGTGACGAGGACGGTGGACTGCACCTCGGCGACCGTCTCGATCATCTGGTAGACGGCCTGCATCCGCTCGGAGTGGCCTATGATGTTGCCGAGGCTCCCGCGCTCGCGTTGCTCCTTGATGAGCGCGTCCTTCTCGATCTTAAGCGCCTCGACCTCCTTCTTGAGCGTCAGGCGTTCGAGGGCTTTGGCGACGATGAGTTTGAGTTCGTCTATGTCGAAGGGTTTCGTGATGAAGTCGTCCGCGCCGAGCTTGAACGCCTCGCGCGCGGTGTCCACGGTGGCGAAGGCCGTCATCATCACGACCGCTACTTCCGGCAGCAGCTCGCGCGCGGCGCGCAACAGCTCGATGCCGCCCATGTCCGGCATCTTCACGTCCGAGACGATCAGGTCGGCCGCCTCTTCGTGCAAGAGTTCTAACCCGCGCCGCCCGTTCTCGGCCACGCGCACCGAATGACCCTCGCGCCCGAACACAATCGAGAGGAGCTGACGCATCCCCTGTTCATCATCAACGATTAGTAGTTTAGACATGGTAAAAGCAGAATTCAGAATTCAGGAGCCAGGAGCCAGAATAGCTGCCGTATATTTTTCAAGCAACTTACTAACCTCTTCAAGTTGGGGCAACAGCTCTGGATTATCACCATATCCCAGGTCTTTAGCCAACACAATATAATAGCGACACTCTTCGAGCGAGCCTTGAGCGATATTCAAGAATCGAGCTTTATCATTGACACCCTTTTTCTTGAAACCTTCTGCTATGTTTGCAGCGATGGAAATCGCCGCCCTTCTGAACTGCGAGGTGAGACCATAAACCTCTTTCTTCGGGAAATAGTCGCTGTAATTGTAAACCGCCAGCACGAATTGATGCGCCTTTTGCCAGACGATCAAATCTTGAAAAGATTTCGCGGGACTTCTTTGCATTCTATCTTCAGGAAGCATTGGGAAGATGCGGCAAACGCTTTTCTTCTGGATTCTGGATTCTGGATTCTGGATTCTGCCTTTCTCCAGGCAGTTCAATTGTAATCGTCGTCCCCTGTCCTTCGCGGCTGCGGACGTTGATCGTGCCGCCGTGGTCACGGACGATTTGATAGACGATGGAAAGGCCCAGGCCCGTGCCGCCCGTCCTCGAAGAGAAAGGCTCGAAGAGGTGTTCGACCTGTTCGGGCGACATGCCTTGTCCGGTGTCCGTGAACGTGATTCGTAAACGACTACCGCCTGCCCGCGTCAACTCGGCGCGCAACGTGCCGCCGCCGGGCATCGCCTGAAGCGCGTTACGCGCGATGTTCCAGAAGACCTGTTTGAGCTGCGAGGCGTCCGCGTCCGTCATGACCGCCTCCGCCGGATAGTCTTCTTCGAGCGCGTGCTCGGGCCGCAGCTCCGGGCTGTGGCGCAGGAGCGTGAAGGTTTCCGTTAGCAGCTCGCGCACGTCCACGCTCTGGTGAGCGCGCGAGCGCGGCCGCGCGTAGGTCAGGTAATCCGTGATGATGCGATTAAGGCGGTCCGACTCGCGCAGGATGATCTCCATCAATTCGGCCTGCTGCGAGTTGCCGTCCATCTCGGAACGCAAGACCTGAATCGAGCCGCGCATGGCGGCCAGCGGGTTGCGGATTTCGTGCGCGATAGAGGCGGCGACGCGTCCCACTGCGGCGAGGCGGTCCTGGCGGCGCGAGGTCTCTTCGAGCGCGCGGACCTGCGTCAAGTCCTGGAAGGTGATGACCAGGCCCGTGGTCTCGCCGGACTCCGCGAAGAGCGGGAAGATGCTGAAGCCCAAGCGCAGCCGCAGCCCGTCGGCGGTCAGACAGTCCGCCTCGAAACGCGGGCTCGGGCGGCTCGCCTCAGCCGCGCTCATGGACTCGCGTATGTGCTCCTCGATTTCGCCGACGAAGATGGAGACGTTTTGTCCGCGTACGTCCTCCGCGCGGTATCCCGTTATCTCTTCGGCGGCGGCGTTGAAGATGTAGATGTGCCCTTGCAGGTCGGTGGTGATGACGCCGGAGCGGATTGACTCGACGATGCGCTCGTGCAGCGCGCGCAGGTTGGCGAGCGTCTGCGTCGCCTCCGTCAGCTTCACGTCGTAGTGCGACTGGCGCTGTGCCAGTCGCGCCGCCAGCAGCCCGACGAAGAGAAATGCCAGGTCGTTGAGGCCGACCGCCTGCACGACTTTCAGCAACGAGGCTTCCGCTGTGAGCGGGACGTGCGGCGGGATGACGCCGAAGACGACGCCCATCGAGAGGCCCGTGAAGACGGCGGCGCAGCCGACGGCGGCGACGAGCGCCGCGCGCGCGCCCAGGAAAAAGCTGGCGACAGAGATGATGACGATGTAGAAGGCGGAGAAGGGCGAGCGCACGTCGCCCGTGGCCCAGACGAGCCACGTCACAATCAGCACATCCACGAAAAGCTGCACGCTCACCTGCAATCGCCAGCGCGTGCTCGCCCTGTGCGCGATGGCGTAAAGGAGCGAGACGACTATGACGACGATAAAGATGAAGAGTGCGTTGCGCTCGGACCTGCCCGACGGGGTGTCGGAGAAGAGCGTGACGCCGAGGACGAAGAGGATGAGGGCGGCCGCGACGCGCCCCGCGATGAGCCACCAGAGGCGGCGGTCGAGCGTGCCCCCCTGCTCCGTTGTCCTTTCAGCCCGCATCGCGCATAAGCCTATCACACGCGCGGCGGCTTGAGGCAGTCCTGTAGAAAACGGCGAGAGATTTTTAGCAGGGTGGGGATTAATTATCGGCTAAGAGAGCGCGCCGGGCGTGTCCTGTGTAATCTCTTCACTGATGGCTAATCCTATAATTTCTCACTGCCTCTCGCCGGCCATCCGTTCGCGCAACTCGACCAGCTCCTGGCGGTGCGATTCGTCGTGCTCGCGCATCAGGAGAAACAGTTTGCCGAGCGTAATGTGGCCGACGCCTTCGAGGACGCCCGTGCGATTCAACAGCCCGGCCGAGAGGTTCTTTATCGCGCGGACGTTTTCGGCGCGCGCCCGCGCGAACTCGTCGAGCGCCGCGTCGAAAGCCTGGCTGTTGTAATCGCGCTCGCGTGCGAGGCGGCTGCCGTCTACGTCCGGCAGTTGAGGATGATTCTCGGTCAGGAGCTTTCGGATGCGCGCGCCGTAGCCTTCCACCTCTATGTCCCGCAGGTGGCAGGCGTTTTCGACAAACGAGAATTGATCGCCGGACGGCTTCCACCTCAAGTCTTTGTCCGCGAGCCCCTGTGCCAATTTCCGAAAGACCGCGGGCGTCTCTTCAAGAAACTCGATCACGTCATGAGAATCTTCCATACGCCCTCCGCCGGTTGGTCATTTCCGGCCCGAAGCCGCTACTAAACGCGCCGCCGCCGCAACGTCAACGAGCCATTCGAGCGAGCCGTCGAGCGGCTTGATTAACTGCGAAGGCAGTCGTCGAGGATTAAACTCGCCCTTGAGGACTTCGACGAGCGGCCCGGCTTTGTTCGCGCCCGTGACGAGAAAGATGACGCGCGCGGCGCGGTTGATGGCGGGCGCGGTCAGCGTGACGCGGTAAGCATTGAGCTTCTCGACCCAGTTGGCGGCGGCCCACGCCTCTCGCTCGTCGAGCGCCCGTGTGCCTGGGAAGAGGGAAGCGGTGTGACCGTCGTCGCCCATGCCGAGCAGGACGAGGTCAAAACTGGGCCACGCGGCGTCGTTGAAAAAGGTGCGCAGCTCGTCTTCGTAAAGGCGCGCGTTGGCGACTGCGTCGCCGAGGCCGTTGATGCGGTGAACGTTCTCCGGCGGGACGGGAAGCCGCGAGAGCATGGCCTCACTCGCCATACGGTAGTTGCTCTCGGCGTCGTCCGGCGGAACCATCCGCTCGTCACCGAAAAAGACGTGAGCCTTCGACCAGTCAAGACGGTCCCTGTAATCATCGCCCGCCAGCAGTTCGTAAGTTCGCTTCGGCGTGGAGCCGCCGGCGAGCGCGACCGCGAAGCGCCCACGCTCCTCGACGGCCGATTGTGCCAGTTCGACGAAACGCTCCGCAGCCGCGCGCGCCACCTCCGACGCGTCCTCCAATACCGTAACCTTCGGAACTTCTTCGCGAGCTTCCATCTTTCTTTCTTTGCGTCTTTGCGCCTTGGCATGAAAATCCATCTCGCGCAAAGACGCAAAGGGGTTGAGTGTTCTTATTTCATCATCTGGATTAACTGGGCGGCGCAAAGGAGCGCCTGCTCGTAGATGACATCGCGCTTGAGCAGGGAAAGCTCGCGGCTGAGGCGCTGGCCTTCTGTCTTCTGCTCGTAGCTGAGGACGCGGCCGATTGTGCGCGCGCCGTCAATGGTCGCCCCCGTCTCAAGCCGCTTGCGGTCCTCTGTGAAGGCGACGTGAAACTCCGCGCCGCCGGCCGAGAGCGTCACCGAGACGAGCATCCCGTCAACTGCCTCAACGTGGTTGGTCGCGCGCAGCTCAGCATCTATCTCTCTCTCTTTCTCTCTCAGACGAAAGTGCGTCGAGCTGTCGCGACGCACGCCCGCTCCTTCGACGTTCCACCCGAGCCGCGTCGCGAGCCACCCCAACGCGAGCAGTGCCTTGGGCGCGATTTCGTCCGGCGCAACGTCCGGCGCGTCATACTCCACGCGCACGCGGTCAACACGGTCCAGGTGCGGCCTGTAGTCCGGCACGTCCCAGAAGCTCGCGAGCAGCGTGCGCCAGGAGGTCAGCCGCCCCCAGTTCAAATCCGATGCGGACATAAACTGCGGGTGCGACTTGATGACCTCGGCCAGATGAAGCAAATCTTCGTGTGGGCGGTCGAAGCAGGAGGAGTCAATCACGACGCGGTCCGCCATCGTCGTCAGGCGGCTGAACAACGTGTCCCCGTAGTGCGGGATATCTTTCCACCAGAGAAAAACTGGCACATCCGGCACGAGCAGCGGGGCGATGGCGCTCGCGACCGTTTCGACCGCAGCCCCGGCCGCCTCAATCGTCACCTGCTCGCCGCAGACCTGACGCCCACTCCCGCCAAGCCTTCGGCAGCGCGTCGAGACGTAAGCCTCCAGCGCGGGGGCAGACGCCTCGCGGTCGGCCATCAGCACGAGCGTGCGGCCTGGGTGCTGCTCGTTGACCACGTCCAGCATGTCGTCAATCTGCTCGCGGTCGTCCGCAAGCGTCGCGTAGACCACCAGGTTCAAAGCGCACGCGCGCGTCACGCCCGACTCCGCGTTCACGCCCTCGCCCGTCATCGCCGGCTTCCACATCGAAGCCAGCTCCTTCTCTATCTTCCCGACATCAATCCCTTTCGTCGGCGAAACGGGGATAGGGTTTTCGTTAGTCTGAATCTGCATCTTATTTACGCGCGCCGCGAGTGTATTTGAGCCACCTGACCTGGTTGATCAAAGCCGTGATGCCGGCCGCCAGCGCCAGAATTGCTAACCCCTGCAAGAGGAAGTAGACCACCGTCCCGCTGTCTTTGTGCTTCTCGTAAATGCACTCCTCCAGAAACAACTTCACACCCTGGGCCAGAGCGTAAAGGCTGAAGATGAACCAGGCCCAACTGAAGCCGGGTTGCTTCCCTTCGGCGATGGCGCGTTTGGCTTTCCGCTCGGCCCACGCCACGCCGATGAGCATCGCCGCGAAACCTATCAGCCCGGCTATGAGAAGGGCTGTGATTAACCAGTCCGGCCACATCTAAAAAGCCCAACGTCGGCCGCCCCGCTCACGGTCTGCGCCAGCGCCGCCCGTCTCTCTCAATCAACTCGTGCGACGCTTTCGGCCCCCACGTGCCTGCCTCGTAGTTGGGGAAATTGACGTTCTTGTCCGCAGACCACTCGTTCAAAATCGGCATGACGATCTCCCAGCCGCGCTCGGTCATGTCGGCGCGGGCGTAGAGCGTGGAGTCGCCGAGGATACAATCAAGCAGTAGGCGCTCGTAAGCCTCCGCCAGTTGCACGCCGAAGGACGCGCCATAGCGGAAGTCCATGTTCACGTCGCGTATGTTCGTCGCCTGGCCGGGGACCTTCGCGGCGAAGCGCATCGTGATGCCTTCGTCCGGCTGTATGCGTATGATGAGCTGGTTCGGAGCCACACGCTCCGTCGCCTCGCCGAACAGATGGAGCGGCGCTTCCTTGAAGTGAATCGCAATCTCCGTGACGCGCTTCGGCAGACGCTTGCCGGAGCGTATGTAGAACGGCACGCCGGCCCAGCGCCAGTTGTCGAAATACATCTTGAGCGCCGCGAACGTCTCGGTCGCGGAATCGGGCGCAACGTCCGGCTCCTGGCGATAGCCCTCGACGGGCTTGCCCGCGATTGAGCCAGGCCCATACTGCCCGCGCACGCACTCAACGCGCACGCGTTCGGTCGTGAACTCGCGCGCCGCCCGCATCGCCTTGAATTTTTCGTCGCGTACGGCCTCCGACTCCAAACTGACGGGCGGCTCCATCGCCACGAGCGAGAGCACCTGGAAGACGTGGTTCTGAATCATGTCGCGGACGACGCCCGCCGTCTCGTAGTAGCCGCCGCGGCCCTCGACCCCCACCGTCTCGGCGTTCGTCAACTGGACGTGGTCAATGTACTGTCGGTTCCACAGTGGCTCGAAGATGCCGTTGGCGAAGCGGAAGACGAGCAAGTTCTGGACGGTCTCTTTGCCCAGGTAATGGTCTATGCGGTAAATCTGCGACTCGTCGAGGTAGGTAAGAAGCTCGCGGTTGAGCCTGCGCGCGCTCTCCAAATCCGTGCCGAAAGGTTTCTCGACGATGACGCGCACCCAGTTCTGCCCTTCGGGCTTCGCCAGGTTGTGCT
>DATFCB010000215.1:0-2326 GCA_035253525.1 Pyrinomonadaceae bacterium
GAAGTAGTCCCTGGAGGGGTCGCACAAGATAGCCGGGGGCGTTGCGAGCATGAGCGAAGCGCCGCCCCCGGCTATCTTATGCGACCCTTTCAGGGTCAGAATTCTAAAACTCCCGCAAGCTCCCGGCGAGCGCGCCGACCGCGGACTCTGCCAAATCCTTGAGCGCCCCCGTGCGCTGCATCAGGCGGAAGCGTGTGGCGACGACAAAGCCTGTGCTGAGGCCGAGGCTCGTGTCGAGCGCGCTCAGCTCGTTCGCCAGCGCGTTGCGGGAGACGCGCTCGAAGGCGCGGCCGAGTTCTTCGCCCGCGTCCACGCCCTCTATTAAGAGGACTTCGACCTCGTCGCCCCCGCGCGAACGGCGGCGCGCACGCTCGCGCAGCCGCACGCGCGCCTCGTCCTGAATCCTGCCGCTGGCGATGACGACCAGGTGCGCCGCCTCCGTCTCCGCCTGCGCGGCGAGGGCGTGACGGGCCTGCGCCGCCGTCACGTCGCCGTCGCGCATCACCAGCAGGAATGGCTCGTCGCACACGCTCACCATGATGTGCGCCTCGCCGCCTTCCGCCGCGCGCGCCGTGATGATCTGACTTTCGGGGACGCCCAGCTCGCGCAAGGAAGAATGGACGCGGCTGGCGAGCCAGGAGCCGTCTTCCAACATGCGCGCGGCCGCGTCGGTCGGCTTCACCAAATCTTCTATCTTCTCGTCCGCGATGGCCGTGCCGCATTCGCTGCACACGGCGTTGGTCGCCGTGATGACGTTGAGCGCGTCGGGCGAGGGCAGGCGGAAGATGGCGCGCTCCTTCTTGCGGCAACTGACCAACACCTCGCGGCGCAGCAACCCCGCGTCCGCCATCCTGCTGATTAACGAAGCGGTCGCCGCCTCGTCCTCCACGTTGGAGAGGATTTCGGAGACGCGCCCCTCGGCCTGCGATTCTGCGACGCGGCGCATCAGCCGCCGGACTTCCATGTCTTCAAGCAACTCGACGGCGCGCGCCCCCGCGGCCCCACCCGTCCCGCCTTCCGCGGCTGTGCCATTTTCAGCCCCGCCGAAACGCCCGGACTCCGACAACAGGCACGGCGGCTCGCGGCGCTGCCACTCTATCTCTTTCGGCCCGCCGCCGTTGCTGCCCGCCGCGCGCAAGGCTTCGAGCGCGTCGCTCACGTTGCGGCAAAAGGCGTCGAGCTTCTTCATAGGCTCAAGCATCTCCGCGCCGTAAACAATGCCAGCGCGCATACCGGCCGCGTTGTCCTGGTTGTCGCCGAAGATGAGGAAGAGCGCGAAGTCCTCGAAGCAGAACACGTCGCCGCAGATGTATGCGCGGTCGTCTTCCGCTTCGGTCCAGGCGGCCACTTCGCGCTCCATCTCGGCCACACGGTCAGGCCCCAGGAGCGCCTGCTCGTAGCAACTCAGCCGCGCCGAGCGTATGAGAGGAGTCAACCCCTTCTCCTGTAGCTTCTCAAGCAGCGCCAGGCGCGCGGAGCTTTCGACGCCCCGGCCGGAAGTCTTCGTCTCGATGAACAGCATTCGTCTCTCCTCTCGCCACACTTTCTGGCCGCGCATGCTATCACGCCGCGTGGAAAAATTTCTACGTCATGCGCGCAGATTGACCGACTGTGTTTGGTGACGGGACGCGTGTACGCTCATGTTTCACCGCGCGCCCGTCACTAATCACGGTTGGTGACCCCTTTTAAGTCGTCTGACTGCCGCTCTTTTGATTTATCACGGAACAGTCACATTGCTTCTTGTAAGAGCCCTAAGTGCTTAGTAGAATGGCTTTTGTGGTTAGGTAGTACCCACCGCAACAAGCAATCCATAAAAAGCAATACCAGTTTATTAAGGAGATAATATTTCCCCGTCTATGAATTATAAAAGACTGTTCCCCTGTGTCATCGCCGCCCTCTTCGTGCTTAGTTTCTTTACCTTCACAGCCATCGCGCAGGACACGCCCATCGGCCAGTTCACTAATCTGACTACGACGGCAATCGGGCCAGGCGGCAGCGTGCGGCTCGAAACCGACCCGGTAATCATCTCGCGCGCCAAGCCCTCGGCGGCGACACAGCCGAGCGCCCCGCTCGTTTTCGACCAACTGCTGATGCACGCGATTGACACGCGACTCGGCGCGCGTTACGTCTGGGGCGCAGCGGGGCCGCGCGTCTTCGACTGCTCGGGCTTCGTCTGGAGTTCTTTCAAGGAGATCGGTGCGGATTTCACTCGCGGCAGCGCGCGCACCTACTGGGCGCGCTTTGCGCCTGCGCGCGAGGACGAGAAGTACAAGTTCGGCACGCTCGTCTTCTTCAACGGCCTATCGCACGTAGGCATCGTCGCCGA
>DATFCB010000216.1:0-9249 GCA_035253525.1 Pyrinomonadaceae bacterium
AAAGGGCCAAATCGCGCCCGGCATGCTCGCGGACATCATCGTCCACTCGCGCGACCTGCTGACCATCTCGCCGCCGGAGATTTTGCAGACGGAAGTCGTCATGACCATCCTCGGCGGCAAAGTTGTTTACGAGCGCGGACAGTGAAAAATTTTCGGCCCAGTAATCATTAGGAGCGTTCCAGCTATGACCAGACCTCGCAGGCATTCTACGGCCCCGCTGATAATGTTCGCCCTCCTGTTGTTCGGCGTCGCGCCGCTCGCGCAGGAGGTGCCGAAGCCCGCGCAGACTCCACAGCAGCCCGCCGCGATGAAACTTAGCGTGCTCGTCTTCGACAAAAAGGGGCAGCCGGCCACGGACCTCGGCCGCGAGGACTTTCAAATCTTCGAGGGCAATGACCCGCAACCCATCTCCTTCTTCTCGAAGGAGGACGTGCCGGTCAGCTACGGCGTCTTGATTGACAGCTCCGGCTCGCTCAGGCAGCAGTTCCCCAAAATCATAGAGGCCGGCAAACTAATCGTCAGCGGCGGCGGGCCGTCCGATGAGGCTTTCCTCGTGAGCTTCATCAGCACAGACAAGATAAACATGGCGCACGATTTCACGGGGGACAAGGCCGCGCTGCTCGACCGTATAGGCTCCTTCCAGACCGATAAAGGGCAGACGTCCCTGCTCGACGCGCTCTACCAGTCGGCCGTTCACCTCGCGCGGCGCAAACCGGAGGAAGACGTGACCCGACGCCGCCGCGCGTTGATTGTCGTCACCGACGGCGAAGAGCGCGGCAGCCGCACGCGCCAGGAAGAACTCGTACAGTTCCTACGCAAGTCCGACATACAGGTCTTCTCCATCGGCCTGGTTCATGACTTAGACGAGGCGGGAGGTTTCATCCGCAAGAGCCCGCGCGTGAAGGCCGTCGCCCTTCTGGAAGAATTGGCGAAAGAGACGGGTGGCCGGGCTTTCTTACCCGAATCGCCCTCCGACATGCGCGACGCCGCGCTCGAACTCGCGCGCCACCTTCATTCACAGTACGTCATCGGCTACAACCCGACCTGCAAGCCTGGTAAAGACGCCTACTGCAAGGTGCGCGTCAAGCTCAGGGACGCGCCCGGCCGCAACAAGCTCAAAGTCATCGCCCGCGCGGGCTACACCGCGCCGTGACCTGCTGAAGTTGAACGTTAAGAAAGCGAGGCTAGCGGGGCGTCGTGAGGGATTTGATATGTCGGGCGCGGCGGGTTTCCCTTCATCTGCTTCTCAATAGGAAATAGCCAGCCCTGATGCTGGCTATTTCCTCGCTATTAGAGCTGAACTCCAACTCCTGAGATGATAGACCCTTTGATTGCTCTCACAAACAAAGGTTTTGCGGCAAGACTATGCTTGTGAGTCAGCCACGGCTTAGGCTATGTCCACTTGATCAGTATCATCCAGGACGAAAGTGATCATTAAATTAACTTGATATCCGGCGATTTTACCGTCCTCGATTTGAATCTGCTGTTCTTTGACCCATGCGCTGCGGACGTTGCGCAGGGTTTGAGTCGCGCGGGCTATGCCGCTTTGAATTGCGTCCTCAAAACTCTTCTTTGAGGTAGAACTGATTTCCGTAATGCGTGCGATAGACATAAGATTCATCCTCCTGAGATTTAAAAGCCTTTGACGATACATCATCGTCCATAACGGAAAAGATATCAACCAACCCTGTTGCCGTTGTGCGAGTTCAGCCTTCTGCCTTCTGTTCTTCGCGGAACTCGGCTAGAATCTTCGCGTCGGGCAAGCTTTACGTTTTGGCCCTGTTCATTAAAGACTGCTGCCCTTTTTTGCAGCCTACCGGAATTTCGCCCAGGATGGCAGGAGCCTTCCCCCCAGGCACACGTTTTGGCCGCTACGAAATCCGCTCACAACTCGGCGTCGGCGGGATGGGTGAAGTTTATCTCGCCTCTGACACCAAGCTCGGCCGCACCGTCGCCCTGAAATTCCTCCCCGCCGAAGTCGCCGCCGACCAGAAACGCATGCAGCGCTTCACGCGCGAGGCGCACGCCGTCTCCGCCCTCAATCACCCGAACATCATCACGATTCACGAGATCGAGCAGGAGGGCGCGACCACTTTTATCGCCACCGAGTACATAGAGGGCGTGACCTTGCGCGAGCGCATGAAGCGCGGGCCGCTCCCCCTGGAGGAAGCGCTCGACGTGGCGATTCAGATGACATCTGCTCTCGCCGCAGCCCACGCCAAGGAGATCGTCCACCGCGACATCAAGCCCGAAAACATCATGCTGCGCGAGGACGGCTACGTCAAAGTCCTCGACTTCGGCCTCGCCAAGCTGGCCGAGAACCGCTCGACCACGCCCGAAGCACCCACGCAGGTGCACACGGACATCGGGGCCGTCATCGGCACGGCGCGCTACATGTCGCCGGAGCAGGCACGCGGGATCGAAGTTGACGGGCGCACGGACATCTTCTCTCTGGGGATAGTGCTCTACGAGATGCTGGCCGGGCGCTCGCCATTCGAGGGTGCGACCAACCACGAAGTCGTCGCCTCGATTCTGAAAGAGGAGCCGCACGCGCTCTCCGACTACGTCGAGCACGTCCCCGTCATGCTTCAGAAGGTCATCAGCCGCGCGCTCAGGAAAGAGCGCGACGAGCGATACCAGACGGCCCGCGAGATGCTCGACGACCTCAGAACGCTGAAGCAGGATTTGGAGTTTGAGCTGAAGCTGGCGCGCGCCGGGAAAAGCGTATCAGACGCTTTCGCGGGCGGCGCTGCTGCGGGCGTCACGAGCACGGACCAGCACGCCCTGCCGACCACGCGCGAGCCGCTGGCGCGCGCGACCATGAGCGGCATCCTTCACTCCGCAGAACATAAGCGACGCGGGCACGTCCTGCTCTTCGGCGCGGTGGCGCTCGCTCTCGCAGTCGCCTTCTTCTCCTACTGGTATTTCTCGCGGCCGGCCGGCGCGATTGACTCTGTCGCTGTGCTCCCCTTCGTCAACGTCGGCGGCGACGCCAACACCGAATACCTGTCGGACGGTTTGACCGAGAGTCTTATCAACAGCCTCTCCGAGCTTCCCAACCTGAAAGTCATCGCGCGCAGTTCCGTCTTCCGTTACAAGGGGAAAGAAGTTGACCCGCAGGCGGTCGGGCGCGAGCTGGGCGTCCACGCCGTCCTGACGGGCCGCGTCGTGCGCATGAACGACGACGACCTCTTCATAGAGACGGAGCTGGTTGACGTTGACACGCAGACGCGGCTCTGGGGCGAAAGGTACAATCGTAAACTCTCGGACATCATCGCGCTTCAGGACGACATCTCGCGCGAGATTTCCGAAAAGCTGCGACTGAAACTCTCCGGCGAAGAGCGCAAGCAGCTTGCCAAACGCTACACGGAGAGCGCGGAGGCTTACCAGCTCTACTGGAAGGGCCGCTACTACTGGAACAAGCGCCGGCCCGAAGACATACGCGAGGCGCTGCGCAACTTCCAGCAGGCGATTGACCTGGACCCCAATTACGCGCTCGCCTACACGGGCCTGGCCGACTGCTACGTCCTCGGCAACCTCCTGCAACTCTCGCCGAAGGAGGCCATGCCCGTCGCCATCGAGAAGACCAACCGCGCGCTCGCGATTGACCCGCAACTGGCCGAGGCACACACGTCGCTCGCCAAGATCAAGCTCTCTTACGAGTGGGACTGGGTCGGCGCGGAAAGCGAGTTCCGCAGGGCGCTCGAACTCAAACCCGGCTACGCGACCGCGCACCAATGGTACGGCGTCTATCTCTCTGAGATGGGACGACACGACGAGTCTCTGGAACACAGGAAGCGGGCCCTGGAATTGGACCCGCTCTCGCTCTCCATCAGCACGGGCGTGGGCCGCGCTTACTTCTGGGGACGCCGCTACGACGAGGCGATTGCCCACTTGCAGAAGGCGCTTGAGCGCGACCCCAGGTACGCCGACACTCATTGGAGCTTCGGGCTCGCCTACGAGCAGAAGAAGATGTACGACGAGGCGGTCAGCGCCTACCAGCGCGCCATCAGTTTGTCCAAGACGGCCGAGTTCCCCGAAGGCAAGCCGGAGATGATCGCCGCGCTCGGTCACGCCTACGCCGTCGCGGGCCGCCGCGACGAGGCGCTGAGAATCCTTGAGCAGTTGAAAGAATTGGTCAACCGCCAGAGCTACGTCTCGCCCTACTCGATAGCCCTCATCCACGCCGCACTCGGCGAGAAGGAGCAGGCGTTCGAGTGGCTTGATCGCGCCTACCGCGAGCGCGACGAATCCTTCATCCACCTCAAAGTTGACCCGCGCCTCGACCACCTCCGCGCCGACCCGCGCCTCGTCGAAATGCTCCAACTGATAAAGCTCGCCCCCTGAACGGCCCGCGTGATAAAGTAGCCTTCAAATTTAAATGAAGGTGATGATGGGCCACGAAGTAACGCGAAGAAACATGAGATTGCTGATGTTTTCAGGCTGTTTCGTGTGACGCGCGTGGTTCGTTTCGCCCTCTCTTTTTACTACGATTCGGGGTTGCTTCTCGCTTCGCCTCGCGGTCCTCGCTGGCCGCTCTTCCAACAAAGGATGATGAATCAGATGACGACTGATGGCGCACATTCAACCGATTTCTCAGCGTACCTTAAAGAACTGCCTGTGAGCGACGATAAAAACATAGCCGAGGTTGTGTTGCTCACTTGCATGGACTTTCGTTTCTTTGAACTGGTCACAGACTACATGAGAAGGGCCGGGCTCACCGGTAAGTATTACCACTTGATTCTTGCGGGCGCGGCGGCAGGCGCGGTCGTGCCCAAGGAGCCGGCGGACCCGGAATGGCACAAGACGTTTTTTGACCACCTGGAACTCGCCATAAGTCTTGACCCTCAGATACAGAGAGTGATTATCCTGGAGCATAGGGGCTGTAAAGCTTATGAGAAGTTCGGCCTCCTGGTTCCACCCTACACTGACGAAGAGGAGCGGAAGGCTCACGACGAACAGGTCGGGCTGCTCCGCGGAATCATCAGCTCGCGCTACAGGTTGCATGTCGAAAGTTTTCTCTTGACACTTGAGAAGACTGCGGCGGCTGACGAAGAGACGCTAACGTTTGAGCAAATGGCATAAACTCGCCCAGGAGTGATAAATGATCCGGCCTCGCAGGCAGCAGAATTGTCGGCGCATCTTCTGCTCTCTTCTTGCCGTTCTTTGTCTTCTCGTCGTTGTCGGCTCGACGGCGGCGCAGGAGTTTCGCGGCTCGATCACGGGGCGCGTGACGGACGCTTCGGGCGCGGTCGTCGTGGGCGCGCAAGTCGCGGCGACCAACGCGGCCATGAATAGCTCCGTCTGGGCCACAACCGACGAGTCCGGCGACTACACTATTCTTTTTCTGACGCCGGGCAGCTACATGCTGGCGGTCGAGGCCACAGGCTTCAAGAAACTCTTGCGACAGAACGTAGAGGTGAGAGTCGGAGACCGTTTGACGCTCGATCTCACGCTCGAAGTCGGCGAGGTCGCGGAGATTGTAAACATAGTGACGGAGACGCCGCTCCTCGAAGCAGCGACCGCGTCGTCGGGCCAGGTGATTGACCGGCGGCGCATCTCGGAGCTGCCGCTCTCGGACGGCAACCCGTTCGTCCTCTCGCGCCTCGCGCCCGGCGTCACCTACACGGGCGACCTCAAATTCTCGCGCCCCTTCGACAACCTCGGCACCTCCTCAATCGTCTCGAACGGCGCGCCCGGCGGCAACGAGTTCACGCTCGACGGCTCGCCGAACACGGCCAACCGCGACTCGCGCGTTGCCTTCGTGCCCCCGGCGGACGCCGTGCAGGAGTTCAAGGTCGTGACCACGAGCTTCGACGCGCAGCAGGGCCACACGGCCGGCGCGAACGTTGATGTCACCTTGCGCGCGGGGACGAACGACTTTCACGGCTCGCTCTACGAGTTCGTCCGCAACGACGTGCTCTCGGCCAACGACTTCTTTCTCAACCGCGCCGGAAGGCCGCGCGACGCGCTCCGTTACAACCGCTACGGCGCGACGCTCGGCGGCCCCGTCATCCTCCCGCGCCTGGGCTCCGGTGGGCCAAAAACGTGGAACGGCCGCGACCGCTTTTTCTTCTTCTTCGCCTACGAAGGCTTGAAAGATGTCTTCCCCGAACCGGGCCAATTCACCGTCCCGACGCTGGCCGAACGAAGCGGCGATTTCTCCGCGCTCCTGCCCCTCGGGATTCGGATTTACGACCCGCTCTCGGCCGTCCGGGTGGGGTCGCGCGTCGAGCGCACGCCCTTCCCCGGAAACGTCATCCCAGAGGAGCGCCTCAGCCCCGTCGCGCTGGCCTACCTGCAATTCTACCCGCTCCCGAATCAGCCGGGCGACGCGCAGGGGCGCAACAACTTCATCAGCGCGAACCTGCGCACGGACAACTTCAACTCCGAAACGCTCCGGCTGGATTTCGCCTTCAACCGGAAGCACACTTCGTTCTTCCGCTACACGCGCAACAACCGCCTGGAGGAGCGTGGAAACTGGACCGGCGTCGTGAATGGAGTTCGCCCGACCGGCACGCTCCTTTACCGCAACAACAATGCCGCGACTTACGACCACGTTTACACCGCTTCGCCCAAAACCGTCCTCAACATACGCGCGGGCTTCTCGCACTTCGACTCGCCGACGCTGCGCGCGAGCGAAGGCTTTTTCCAGCCCGCCTCGCTCGGCTTCTCGCCGCGGGCTGCGGCGCTCTTCGCGGGTCTTTCATACTTCCCGCGCTTCGAGACGGGCGAATTCTCGCCGCTCGGCGACCCGCTCGGCGCTGGCTTCACGCACAGCATCTACTCGCTTCAGCCGACGTGGACGCGCCTCGCGGGCGACCATACCCTGCGCGCGGGCTACGACTTCCGCGTCTACCGCGAGGATGCCTCGGGGCTTGGGCACGCCGCCGGGCGCTACGACTTCCGAACCGACTTCACGCGCGGCCCCTTCGACAACTCGCCCGCAGCGGCCATCGGCCAGGACCTCGCCGCGTTCCTGCTCGGCCAGCCGACCGGCGGACTCCTGGAGCGCAACACGGCCCGCTCGAATCAGACGCTTTATCACGGACTCTTCTTTCAGGACGACTGGAAACTCAATTCGCGCCTCACGCTGAATCTGGGCGTGCGCTACGAATACGAGGGGGCCACGACCGAACGCTTCGACCGCAACGTGCGAGGCTTCGACGACGCGAGTCCGAACCCGCTTGAGGCGGCCGCGCGCGCGGCTTACATTGCTAACCCCATCCCGGAGATTGTGCCGGAAGACTTCCGCGTGCGCGGCGGCCTGCTCTTCGCGGGCTCCGACAATCGCGGCTTCTGGGAGGCGGACAAGAACAACATCCAGCCGCGCCTGGGCTTCGCCTACAGAATTGGTGAACGCACGGTGGTGCGCGGCGGCTGGGCCATTTACACCGTCCCATTCATCATTGACGGCGTGCAGCAGGCGGGCTTCTCGCAGTCAGTCAACTTCGTCCCGACGCAAGACTCCGGGCTGACTTTCCGTGCCAATCTTTTCGACCCGTTCCCGGAAGGCTTGCCCGCCGCGCCGGGGGCGAGCCGGGGCTTAGCGACCTTCGTCGGGCGCGACCTCGATTTCGTCCCCGTCGAAAGAAGCAACGCGCAGGCGCAGCGCTGGCAGTTGAGCGTCGAGCGCGAGTTCAAGAACTCCTGGCTCGTGGAGGTCGCGTACATAGGCAACCGAGGCTACGACCTGACGACCGAGACGGACGAGCTTAACGCGCTGCCGCGCCGCTACCTCTCGCTCGCCCCCGCGCGCGACCAGGCGCTGATTAACTTTCTGACCGCGAGTGTGCCGAACCCTTTTCGCGGCCTCGCGCCTGGGACGAGTCTGGACGGCGCGACCGTCCAGCGCCAGCAACTGCTCCGCCCCTTCCCGCAGTTCGGGAACATTCGCACGCGCCGCCACGACGGCTCCTCCATCTATCACTCGGGCCAATTACGCGTCGAGAAACGCTTCACGCGCGACTACACCTTGTTCGCCAGCTACACCTGGTCGAAGCTGCTCGAAGAGGTCTCGCTGCTCAACCCGACCGACACGGAATACGAGAAGCGCATCTCTGTGAACGACACGCCGCACCGCCTGGTCCTGAGCGGCATCTGGGAACTCCCGTTCGGGCGCGGCCGCAGGTGGGGGGCTGCGTGGGGCGGCGTGACCAATACGCTCCTCGGCGGCTGGCAGGTGCAGTGCATCTGGCAAGCGCAGAGCGGGCGGCCGCTTGAGATAGGCAACCTCTACTTCGACGGCGACCCGTCCGAGCTGAGGACGAAGATTGACGGCCAGGACGTTGACGCCGTCTTCGACACGAGCGGTTTTTATTTCACGGACGCGGCGGTGCAAACCAATGGCGTCGTTGATCCGGCGTTGCAGCGCAACGACCCGCGCATACGCCTCCTCTTCAACGTCCGGCGGCTTCCGTCGCGGCTGCCGGGCCTTCGCGGCCAACCCCTGAACCTCTGGGACATCTCGGTCAGCAAGAATTTTCTTTTCACCGAGCGGACGCGCCTGCAACTGCGCGGCGAATTCCTGAACGCCTTCAACCACCCGCAGTTCAACAACCCCGTCCTCGACCCCGTCAGCTCGAACTTCGGCAAGGTCACGAGCCAGGCCAACCTCCCGCGCAACGTCCAGCTCGGCGTCAAGCTGATTTTCTGAGGCTGCGGGCACTTTTCGCAGGCCAGTTCCGATGCTACTGTATGACTCAGGATTTACATTTTTGTTTTGAATGAAGTAAGGAGAGATTGAATGCCGACAGAGACGCCCCCGCCGTATTTCCCGCAGGGCCAGCTCTCGCCGCCTGACGAGGGCCGTGCCAGGAAGACGAAGATGATGCTCTTCGGCTGTCTGGCCCTGCTCCTCGTCGTCTTCGGCGGCGCGCTCGTGGGCCTCTATTTCTTAATCCGCTGGCTCTTCTTCTAAAAGCCTCTTCATCGTGACGAGCACGCCCAGGTGATAAGCGTTGTGGTCCGCGACCAGCAGCGCCTCGCGCAACACTGTCTGCCCGTCGCCGTGCGGGATGCGCGCGAAGAGGTCCGTGCGAGCGTCCGCGACCAGCGCCTTCATCTCTTCCAAATCCGCGCGGAATCTCTCGACACTCTCGCCCCAAGCCTCCGTGCCCGGCGCGGCATCCTTCGTCGGCCAGTATCCTTCGGGCCACTTCGGCGAAACATAATCGGCGTTCCGGCTAAATTCGAGAATGTCCCACTGCGCGATTCGCATGTGCTCCAACACCTCCCACGCCGTGTACG
>DATFCB010000217.1:0-3592 GCA_035253525.1 Pyrinomonadaceae bacterium
ATCCCTCATCCCTCATCCCTTATGAATAGACTCTCCGAGAGAATTGCGGTCATCACGGGCGGCGGGCGCGGCATTGGGCGCGCCGTTGCTCTGGCTTTCGCGCGCGAGGGCGCGGACGTGATGGTCATGGCGCGCACGGAGGACGAGGTGCGGCGCGTCGCGGAAGAGGTCAGGGGCGAGTCCGGCGTGCGGGCCTCGCACGCGGTCTGCGATGTGGCTGACGCCGCGAGCGTCCGCGACGCGTTCAATCGGCTGCGCGAACAGTTCGGCCGCGCGGCGGACATACTGGTCAGCAACGCAGGCATCGCCGAGAGCGCGCCGCTCGTCAAGACCGATGATGAACTCTGGCAGCGCCATCTCAACGTCAATTTGTCGGGCACGTTCTATTGCATGCGCGCCGCGCTGCCCGCGATGGTCGAGCGCGGCTGGGGGCGCGTCATCAACATCGCCTCCATCGCGGGCAAGATGGGTGCGCCTTACATCGCGGCCTATGCCGCGTCGAAGCACGGCGTGCTCGGCCTGACGCGCTCGGCCGCCCTCGAAGTGGCGACTAAGGGCGTGACCGTCAACGCCATCTGTCCGGGCTACGTCGAGACGGACATGACCGAGCGCGCCATCGAAAACATCACGGTCAGGACGGGCAAGACCGCGACGGAGGCGCGCACCATCCTCGAACAGATGAGCCCGCAGCAGCGCCTCGTCACTTCGGAAGAGGTCGCCGCGCTCGCCCTCCTCCTCGCCGGCCACGAAGGACGCGGCATCAACGGCCAGGCCATCAACGTTGACGGCGGGAGCGTGCTGTTCTAAAAACAGTGGTCGGTGGTCAGTTGATTGAGCGCCGGCAAACTTGAAGCCTGAAGATTAAGAGTCAACATTCTGCATCAGTGACCTTAACTGACCACCGACCACTGACCACTGACCACTGCTTTATGTTTCGCTTCATCAACCCGGAATCGCTCGGCCCGGCGCGCGGGTACTCCAACGGGGTGCTCGCCGAGTCGGGCGGGCGACTGCTTTTCGTCGCGGGGCAGATCGCGTGGGACGAGCGGCAGAAGATGGTCAGTGCGGATTTCGTGGAGCAGTTCGACCGCGCGCTCGCCAACGTGTTGACAGTGGTGGCCGAGGCGGGCGGCAGGCCGGACCAGCTCGCCCGCCTCCTGATCTACGTGACGAATAAGGAAGAGTATCGCGAGCGCACGCGCGAAGTCGGCGAGCGATGGCGTGCCCGCATGGGCCGCCACTTCCCCGCGATGGCGCTGATCGAGGTCAAGGGCCTGCTCGAAGACGACGCAAAAGTTGAGATCGAGGCCGTCGCTGTGCTAGCGGATTGATAACGTTCCCCCGCAGCCGCTTGCCCCGCTCAACGAAAGTGTGATGAAGATGAGACGCCAACTGCTGCTGCTCGCCCTGCTGCTTGTCGGCATGGCTTCCTGCAAATATGCCGGGCGCGCGTTCGGGCCGCAGGACGAAGGCGGCATTTACCTGATCATCGCCGTCAAGGCTGACGGCGCACAGATGGACGGTGCGGTCGCGCAGACGATTAACGTCATGCAGAAGCGCTGCAACGAACTGAACATCTACTGCAAAGCGGAGCGCGTCGGCGGCGGCAAGCCGAACCAAATCAAGCTACGCATCTCAAGCCCGAAGGAGGACCCGGAGCGCGTCAAAGGCGTCATCCTGTCGCAAGGGCTGGAGATGCGCGCGGTGGTCTCGCCGCCCGGCCAGCCCCGCCCGCAGACCTACCCCACTCAAGCGCAGGCCGAGGAGTCTGCCGGCGCGGACAAAGACGTGCTGCCATACCCGGCGGCGGCGAACGGGAGCGACTTCAGAACATTCGTCGTCGTCGAGCGCACGCCAATAGTCAACGGCCAAAGCATAATCGACGCGAAAGCTGTAACTTCAGCGCTGGACCCTAAGATGTACGATGTGACTTTCAAGCTCAATCCCGAGGGCGGGCGGCGGCTCGGAGAGTGGACGGGGTCACACGTGGAGCACTACATAGCGGTGGTGCTGAACAAGGAGGTTCGCTCCGTGGCTATGGTCAAGAGCCAGATTTTCGATGAAGGCGTAATCACCAGTAACTTCACCCGAGAGCAGGCGGAGGATGCGGCCCTCGTGCTGAAGAGCGGCAACTTGCCCGCGCCCATCGAGGCGCTTGAAGAAGGAACTTACACGCCCTGAGTTTTCATGCCCGCGCGGGCGGCGATTCGTCATCTATGCTTTCTCCGAAATCTTTTCTCTACGAAGTCCGAGAAGCGGTCGGCCACATCACGCTCAACCGGCCGGATCGTTTGAACGCGCTCACGTTCGAGGTCTACCGCGAATTGACGGACGCGTTCAGTGTGTTGCGCAACGAGCGTGAGGTGCGCGCCGTCGTCATCACGGGCGCGGGGCGCGCGTTCTGTTCGGGCGGCGACGTACACGACATCATCGGCCCGCTCTTCGAGCGCGACGCCGAAGGGCTGCTCGAATTCACGCGGATGACCTGCGAGCTTGTCCGCAACATACGCGTCCTGCCCGTGCCCGTCATCGCGAGTCTCAACGGCACGACCGCCGGGGCGGGCGCGTGCATCGCCCTGGCCTCCGACATACGGCTCGCCTCGCCTGCGGCCAGGATCGCTTTTCTCTTCGTCCGCGTCGGCCTCTCGGGCGCTGACATGGGCGCGGCTTACTTGCTGCCGCGCCTTGTCGGGCTGGCGAAGGCAACCGAGCTGCTTTACACGGGCGACTTCATCTCGGCTGAAGAGGCCGAGCGTATAGGGCTCTACAACCGCGTCGTCCCGCCCGAGGAATTGGCACAGGCGTCACACGAGCTGGCCGCGCGCCTGGCTCGCGGCCCCGGCTTCGCCCTCGCGATGACGAAAGAGATGCTCAACCGCGAGCTGGACGTGAGCCTCGACACCGCGCTCGAATGGGAGGCACAGGCGCAGGCCACCTGCATGCAGCACCCGGACTACCGCGAAGCCTACGAAGCCTTCGTCGAGAAACGAGAACCGAGATTCAAGCAGGGATGAGGGATGAGGGATGAGGGATGAAGAAAAACTTCTTCCCCTCATCCCTCATCCCTCATCCCTTTTCTTATGGACCCATTCATTGCCGAGACGCCGTTCTTCACGGCGGAGCAGCGCAACCTGGCGGCGAGCGTGGCGGGCTTCGTCGAGCGCGAGGTCGAGACGCGCGCCGCCGCGGACGAGGGCGGCGACGCCGAAGGGGCCTTCCGCTCCTACCTGGACGTGCTGGCGCGGGCGGACCTCCTGCGCTACGCGATTGCCGCGCCCGGCGGGAGGATCGACGCGCGCTCGCTCTGCCTGATACGCGAGATGCTCTCGTACTCCTCCGCCCTCGCGGACCTGGCCTTCGTCATGCAGGGGCTCGGGACTTACCCCCTGAGCCTCGCCGCCCCGGAGCACGTCCGCGACTTCTGGCTCGCGCGGGCCGCGCGCGGCCAGTCAATCGCCGCCTTCGCGCTGACCGAGGCCGAGGCCGGCTCAGACGTGGCCGCCGTCAAGACCACCGCGCGGCGCGAGGGCGACGCCTACGTCATCAGCGGCAGCAAGCGTTTCATCTCCAACGCCGGGCTCGCGGACTTCTA
>DATFCB010000218.1:0-3288 GCA_035253525.1 Pyrinomonadaceae bacterium
CCCCGCGACACGCGCCCGTGAATCACGTCAATCGCTCGTGCCGTGCTCTTTTCGTTACCCCGCGCGTGAGAGATAAAGAGGTCCAGCCATTCTTCGAGCGGCCTGCGGCGTCCGCCCGCGAGGCCGCGCGCGAAGTCGTCGCCCGTCCCGGCGGGCAGCACGGCGAGCGCAGCCGACGGATTGACGGGCGCGGGCGGGCTGAAAATATCTTGGGCTTCCCCCTCTGAAAACTCGAAGAAGCCCGAGGCCGTTTCGCTCAGCGTGCCGTCGCCGCCGACGACCGCGATGGTGTCGTAGCCGTCAAGCAGTGCGGCGCGCGTCCTCGCCGTCGCGTCGCCCGCGTGTGTCGTCTCGTGCGCGTCGAAGTTTAGATTGTTTTCCGTGAGCGCCGCTTTTACCTGGGGCCACGCGCGGCGCGCGCGCGCAGAGGTCGGGTTGATGATGACGAGCGAGCGGTGCTGCCTGTTCATGTGTGCCACACTCTACCATAGTGAGGCGCGGCCCGGAGTTTGATGGTAAGCTAGACGCATACTTGCATTCTGAGGAGGCTTTTGTAGATGCGCGCAGTCGTCATCGTCTCGCACGGAGGCGTCGAAGGGCTTGAGGTGCGCGAGGTCGCGCGACCGCACGCGCCCTCGGCCGACCGCGTGCTCGTGCGCGTGCGCGCCGCCAGCCTCAACCGCGCGGACGTGCTACAGCGCAAAGGGTTTTATCCGGCCCCGGCGGGAGCGCCGCAGGACGTGCCCGGCCTGGAGTTCGCGGGCGAAGTCGTGGAGACGGGCGATGAGGCGCGCGCCTGGCGCGTGGGCCAGCGCGTCTTCGGCATCACGGGCGGCGGCGCGCAGGCCGAGTACGTCGTCGTCCCCGAAAGCACGCTCGCAGAGATTCCGTCAAACCTGGACTGGCACGAGGCGGCGGCCGTCCCCGAAGCCTTCATCACGGCCCACGACGCGCTGTTTACGCAGGCGCGGCTTGAGATGGGCGAGCGCGTGGCCGTTCACGCTGCGGGCTCCGGCGTCGGCCTCGCCGCCGTCCAACTGGCGCGAGCCTGTGGGGCGCGCGTCTTCGGCACGTCGCGCACGGCAGAGAAGTTGGAACGCGCGCGCGCGTTAGGTCTGGACGAAGCAATCGTGGTGGGCGACGATCCAATGGTGTTCGCAAAGGCCGTGCGCGAGTTGACGGGGGGCGCAGGCGTACAGGTCATTCTGGATTTGGTGGGCGGCCCGTACTTACAGGCCAACCTGGAAGCGCTGGCCGCAAGAGGCAGACTGATGCTCGTCGGGACGACCGCCGGGGCGAGCGCCGCGCTCAACTTCGGCGTCGTGATGATGAAGAGGCTGCGCATCTTTGGCACAGTCTTGCGCGCGCGCTCCGTCGAGGAGAAGGCGGAAGCTACGCGGCGCTTCGCGGCCCACGTCGTCCCGCTCCTTGAGCGCGGGACCGTGCGCCCCGTGATTGATAAAGTCTACTCGATGGACGAAGTGCGCGAGGCGCACGAGCGCCTGGAATCCAATGCGAGCTTCGGCAAGATCGTCTTGAAGATCGCGGGCGACTAAGAAGAGGAAGCCTTGCTTTGCGTCTTTGCGCCTCCAGCGAGAAATTTTCCTCACGCGAAGGCGCAAAGACGCAAAGATAAAAGACGCGAGAGAGTTTGGTTATTCTTGGAATCGGTTCGACTCTTCCGCGCCCCGGATTAATGTCCTCACGCGTGAGGATGTCATTCTCGCCCGTGAGAACGTTAATCCGACGCATGGGAACGTTAATCCCATGCGCGAGAATGTCATTCCCATGCGCGGGATTAACGTTCTCAGGCGTGAGCATAGACTTCCGCCGGCCGGGAATGGCGTTCCGCAGTGAGGGAATAACGTGCGGGCAGGCGGGAATGGCGTTTCCTACCGTGGGAAAGGCTTTCTGCTTCTAATATCCTAGAGGCTACAGATGATTTACAGGTTACTCTGCTACGCTTTACTGACAGCGCTCGCGTGCGCCGCCGTTTACGCTGTGAATGAATCTTCAAATACCGACCCGCAGCCGGGCGTGGCGCGCGATTTGGCACGCTTTCGCGCCGCGCACTATGGCAACGTCCGTTACAAGCTGCAAATTGACCTGATGCCCGGCGCGGAGTTGATGAAAGGCTCCGAGGAGATTCGCGTGACGCTTGACGAGGAGGCGCGCGAACTCGTCCTCGACTGGCGCGTGGCGCAGGCGAAAGAGGGTCAGCCACGCGCACGCGTCTGGGACATAGAGGTCAACGGGCGTGCCGTCTCGGACGCGCGCGAGGTCAACGACCACCTTGTGATTCCCGGCGCGTATCTGACGAAGGGCGAGAACCTCGTGCGGCTCAAGTTCGAGTCGCCCATCTCGACCTCTGGGAGCGCCGTCACGCGTTACCTCGACCGTGAGGACAAGTCCGAATATCTCTACACGCTCTTCGTCCCGTCGGACGCGAGCACGGCCTTCCCCTGCTTCGACCAGCCGGATTTGAAGGCGCGCTTCCAACTGGAGGCGACAGTGCCCGAGACGTGGGAGATCGTCTCCAATACTTTTCCTAAGTTAGAGAGGCTTAGGTTCTTAGAGAGGGGCGAGCAACCCTCCCCAGACAAAAAAAAGCGCATCCTCTTTCACGAGACGGAGCCGCTCAGCACTTATCTATTCGCCTTCGCCGCCGGCCCCTTCGAGCGGTTCGTAGACAAAACCTCGCGCGTGCCCATGTCGCTCTTCGTCAGAAAATCGAAGGCCGAGCGCGCGTCGAAAGAGTTGCCGGAAGTCTTCCGCCTGCACCGCGAGGCGCTGGAATTTCTCGCCGCTTACTTCGACTTCAAATACCCTTTCCCGAAGTACGACATCGTCATCGTCCCCGAATTCGCCTACGGCGGGATGGAGCACGCGGGCGCGACCTTCCTGCGCGAGGAGAGAATTCTTTTCCCGACCGACCCGACGGCCGTGGACCTGGCGGCGCGCGCAGAGCTTATCTGCCACGAGGCCGCTCACCAGTGGTTCGGCGACCTCGTCACGATGCGCTGGTTCGACGACCTCTGGCTGAAGGAGGGTTTTGCCACCTTCATGGCTTACAAGGCTATGGAGAAGATTCTGCCGGGGCAGAACGCGTGGAAGATTTTTTACCAGCGGACCAAGCCCGGCGCTTACACGACCGACGTGACGAAGGGCACGACCCCCATCTTTCAGGAAATCCCGAACCTCTCCGCCGCGAAGTCCGCCTACGGCAACATCGTCTATCTGAAGGCCCCTTCGATGCTCAGGCAGGCGGAGTTTTACCTGGGCGCGGAG
>DATFCB010000219.1:0-3427 GCA_035253525.1 Pyrinomonadaceae bacterium
ATCGGCAAATATGTTTCTGGGAGGGTTGAAGTACATATTAAGAATTGACAGGTTCAAAGTGACGCTCAAAATTCAGGGGTACACAAAAATTCCTGCCGACCGCAGGGCCGAGTTTGAAAAGATGTTGCGGGAGAATTTCGGGCGCGCGAGCGCCGTGGGGTGAGGGGAGGTTCTATCTGCGTCCCGGCCGCGCCGGCAAGTCGTAGAGAAAAGATCGCGCCGCTTCCGACGAATCGAAAGCGGCGCAACCTTTTATCCCGAAAAACCGCCGAAGCGATTCAGGGGGACGAATTTTGGCGACAACGCATGTACACGCAAATTGTCGCCGATTTATATTCCGGTTACCGGCTGGCGGTCAGCCCAATCCCCGGTCGGCACGCGATTAAGTTTTCACTCATTCTCGCGTCCCCGAAGGAACGCGGTGCCGTTTGGTTTTTGTTGTGGTGGCTTTTCCTCCACCGCCGGGTTACGTCCCCGGCAACGAGGCCCAAGTCCGAAGACCTGAGCGACTACGGCTACTCTGAGGTTGATCATTCCCTCAAAGCGCGACAGCGTTTTTATCCGCGTCGCCCGAAAAGAGCCTTGCGACCCTCTTCTGAGCCCAAGCCTTTCGGCTTCAGCGCGAGGTGTGAATAGCTGCGACAGCCGCCTGTCGCCACTCTCGAATGGTGCGTCACCGCACCGTTCGCCTATCCTCTCGCTGGTCACGACGCCCGTGAGCACCGCGACGAGGGTGTGGTTTATACGCTCGCCTCTCGAACAAGTCAAGCAGAAAATACTTTAAGAATGGAGACGCGCGGCTGTGGAAAAATCTGTGGAAAACTTTGGACCTTGAAAACCCTCAACAAAACCAATGTGAGACAGCGACGGCGAAGAAAATCACCGCGAAAAACAGTCGCGTCAACCAGAATTTTTTCTTCTTGAATCAAAAAAATATTCTTCCCTTGCACTGAAAAATTTTAGTCGAGCGATTTTTCGAAGCCATACTCGACCGTGTTATTCGAGTCGTGCAGCTCGCGCGTGCCTGTTTCTTGAAAGCCCATCGCGCGGTAGAGACTGTGCGCGCGGGTAAAGCGCGTGTCGCTCCAGAGAATCATGCGCTGCCGGCCGCGCGAGCGCGCGTAATCAATCGCCAGCTCCGTCAGCCTGCGGCCCCAGCCCTGGCGGCGCAAGGAAGGGTGGACGTAGAGCGATTTCAACTCGCCCGAGTCATCGTGCAGCATAACGGCGACGGTCGCGCGCACGCGTCCAGCCTCTTCGACCACCCAGAATTCGCCGCCGTGCGCACGAAAGTAAGGTCCGGGCTCAAGCAGATGACGCTCCTCACCCTCCGCGTCCAGCACGCAGTCGTACTCCCTGTAAACCTCGTCGATCAGCGCCAGGATGCCCGGCACGTCCTCTGGAACAGTCGGACGGAGTTGGAATGCATTCATAAGACTCAATCGTTTTCTTTGCGTCTTTGCGCCTTTGCGAGAGATATTCCTCACGCCAAGGCGCAAAGACGCAAAGAGTTGAGTGGCAGTCTTTGCGCCTTTCAGGTTCGTATGACGGGCAGGCTGGCGCGCACCTTGCGCGTGCCGTCGCGTCGGAGCGGCTGCGGTTGATTCGCCGGACGGCCCCTCTTCTCGCCCCATTCGCGGGCCAGACGCCTCAATTCAGCGCCGTCAGAGTCAGGGTCTACGAGCGAGAGCCAGAGCGGGAGCGGGAGCCACGCCCAGGCCGCGCCGTAAACTTCACGGTTCAACTGCTCGACGCGGTGCTCCGTGCGCGCCTGCAAGCTCGCGGGCGGCAAGTCCTCCCAGTTTTCATAACAGGCGTGCTGAACGCAGGGGGCAGGTTTGGCCCGCGCGTGGACGAGGCAGCCGGCCGTGGGGTCGTAGAGCGGGCACGAGTAAGTCTGACTGAACGTGTCGCCCGAAGCGCGCAACTGGTAACGCTCTATCGCCAGGCGCGCGCGCTCGTAGACCGCCCGCCTCGCTTCGTCCGTCAGGCGCGGCGTGCGCCTGAGCGTCTCCCGAATCGCCACGGCTTCAAGGCGCGTGATGTGTACGTTGACGAAGTGCGTGTCCGTGCAGCACAGCCCTCGCGTCGGGCACGTGCGGCAATTCTCAGCCGCGTGCTCGTAGTTTATCTTGATGAAACTCTGGTAAGCGGACTTGACGCGCTGCAACTGTGCCAGCGCCTCTTGCTCGGATTGTTTCCGGCTCATCTCTTCTTCACGCGCGCTCGTAGAGCGCAAGGAATTCCAGGTTGCCGTCCATGCCGCGCACGGGCGACTCGATGACGCCGCGCGCCTTGAGGCCGAGTTCTTCAGCCGCGCAACTCACTTCACCGATGACGCGCGCGTGCTTCGCGGGGTCCGTGACGATGCCGCCTCGGCCCACCTCGCCGCGCCCGACTTCGAACTGTGGCTTGACGAGCGTAACGAGGCGGGCGGCCGCCGTCAACAGCGGCACGATGGCCGGCATCACTTTCGTCGCGGAGATGAACGACACGTCCATCACCGCGAGGTCGAATTTCTCGTCGAAGTCCTCGGGCTGCAAGTAACGCGCGTTGACGCCCTCTCGCACTTCCACGCGCGGGTCCGTCCGCAGACGCCAGTCAATCTGGTTGTGGCCCACGTCAACGGCCACGACGCGCCGCGCGCCGTGCTGCAAGAGGCAGTCAGTAAAGCCGCCGGTCGAAGCCCCCACGTCCAGGCAGAGGAGCCCCGTCACGTCCAGAGAAAATCCCTTGAGCGCCGCCTCCATCTTCAAACCGCCGCGCCCGACGTAGCGCGCCGCCGGGTCTTCCGCGCCCTTGACGCGCAACGGCGCATCCGCCGCGAACATTTCCGACGGTTTGATAACGCGCTGCTCGCCGACGAGCACCACGCCCGCCATCACAAGCGCCTGCGCCCTCGTGCGCGACGGGGCCAGCCCGCGCTCGACGAGAAGTTTGTCAATCCGCTCACGCCTCATCGGAATTCAAAATAAAAAAAATGCAAAAAGGAGGATGAAGAATAACTCTCTCTCCTCCTTTTTGCATTTTACATTTCTAATTTTGCAATCTCTTACGGCTGTCGGCCCTCGAAGATGTCCCGGATGCGGTCGAGTTCTCTTCCGGCGCGCTCTATCTGGCGCGGGAGGCTCGGCTCATCTTCCTCGCGCTCGCGGCGGCGGCGCTCCCTGCGCTCCTCCCGGCGGCGCTGCCTTTCCGCACGTCTCTCTTCGCGGACCTGCTCGGCTTCGTCCTCGTCGGCGTCGGCCGTGTCGTCGCTCTTCTTTGGGGGCGCTGCGGGCGGCTTCACACCACCCTTGTCTCTCCGCTCATCATTCCTGGTGCGCTCTTCGCGCTCTTCGCGTGCGGGCGGCTCGGGCTCTTCTTCTTCCTCGGGCTCGGCCGTGGGCTCTTCCTTGACCGGTGGGACGACGACGCGCGCCTGCGG
>DATFCB010000220.1:0-12069 GCA_035253525.1 Pyrinomonadaceae bacterium
TCTTGGCGGCTTGGCGTCTTGGCGTGAGACTTTCTCTGGCTCACACTCAATTGCAAGTGGCTATAGTTTACGCGAGCCCGTAAAGTTGCCGGGTTGTTGTGTGAGCCATCATTCGTAACTTATTCAACCCGACCCATCTGAGCCTCCGATGCGGCATCCTCTTAGACATTCCCGGCCATAAAAAAGTTATTGACGGGACGGCCCGGAATCGTTAGTCTCATTATTGTTCTGAAACCGCCCCTCTCTCACCAGATAGTTACCCGGACATAGAGCTTTCTAATTGAGTAGCAATCGGCCGGATTGCTCCACGAGTAATCGTCCGCAGGCTCTCGCGGAAAGGCTTGGTTTGCCACGACACTGACCTCGAAAGTGACCGAGGAGAATAAGCGTGCGTACAAGATTCTTACAAAGAGCAATGGTCTGTTTGTTGGTCTGGATGATGGTCGCGGTCCCGGCCTTCCCCATGCCTTTGATGGCCGCGAGCGTGACCATCAGTCCGACCTCGATCACGCTCACAACCGGCAGCCAAAAGCAGTTCACGGCGCGAGTGACCGGCGACGCCAACACGGCCGTCACCTGGAAAGTCAATGACATCGCCGGCGGGAACGCGAGCGTCGGCACAATCAACGGCAGCGGTCTTTACACCGCGCCGGCCTCGGTTCCCTCCGCAGGGGCTGTGACCGTCAAAGTGGTCAGCGCCGCCAATCCTGCCGCCACGGCTTCTGCCACGGTGACGTTGCGGAATCAGATTCCCTTAATCACTTCGGTCGTTCCCAGCCCCTTGCCGCTCGGCCCTTTCAGTCTAACGGTCCAGGGAAGCAAATTTGTGAACGGCGCGCGGGTGCTCTGGAACGGAACGGCGCTCGCGACGAAGTTTGTTAACGCCGGTCAACTGACGGCGACCGGAACTGCCACGCTGGTCGGGACCTTCAGTATCAAAGTCGCGAATCCGGGCGTGGCCGCGGTCTCCGCACCCGTGCACGTAGTCGTGGCCTCAAATATTGTCGTGAACGTCACGCCCAAGGGGGCCAAGATACAGGCGGGCGCTAAACAACAGTATCAAGCGAGCGTCACGAACACTACCAATCAAGCCGTCACCTGGAAGGTAAATAAGATCGCGGGCGGCAACGCGAGCGTCGGCACGATCAACAGCGCCGGTCTGTACACAGCGCCGAAGGTGAGTCCGCCGGGCGGCGCAGTCACCGTGAGCGCCACGAGCAGCGCGAACGGAGTGACGCAGGGGGCCGTGACTGCTTACGTCAAAAACCCTGTGGAGGTGACATACGGCAGGTTTCTTGACCAGACCAGCTTCGGGCCGACGGCAGAGTCTACGGCGCACTTGAAACAGGTCGGGATGAAAGCCTTTCTGGACGAGCAATTCAGCATGCCCGAATCGCCCTGGCCGTCGTCGCCCACGGCCTCCACGTCGGATGCGGTGGATGCTTTTTTTGCCAACGCCTGGAAGGGGCAGGACCAACTGAGACAGCGCGTGATCTTCGCCCTCAGCGAGTACATCGTCGTGGCGAGGAACAAGAATACTGAAGGCAACGAATTGATCCCGTGGCTCCAGCTACTCAGCCGCAACGCCTTCGGCAACTATCGCACGCTCCTCAAGGAACTCACCATAGACGCTTCGATGGGCAAGTATCTGGATTTGGTGAACAGCGGCGTGGACGGCGGCGCGGCTAACGAGAACTACCCGCGTGAAGTGATGCAGTTATTTTCGACCGGCGTCTACAAGCTCAACGCGGACGGCTCGCTTCAACTCGACGCGGCGAAACAGCCTATCCCGGTGTATACGGAAACGGATGTCAAGCAACTGGCGAAGGCGCTGACGGGCTGGACCTATAATAACGCCAGCGGGACGACGGGCACGGGCGGTAATTGGAACTACTATCCGGGGCCGATGATTCCGGTCCCCGGCAAGCACAACACCACTTCAAAGAAAATCCTCGGGCAAACGCTCCCCTCTGGCCGCAACGCCCGGCAAGACCTGGACGGCGCGATAGACATCATTTTCAATCACCCGAACGTGGGGCCGTTCGTCGCCACGCGACTGATTCGAGCTTTGGTGACGAGCAACCCGACTCCCGCTTACGTCGCGCGGGTCGCCGCCCGCTTCAATGACAACGGGCTGGGCGTGCGCGGTGACATGCAAGCGGTCGTGCGCGCGGTCATCATGGATTCGGAGGCGCGCAACGACACTCCACCGGCCAATTTCGGGCGGCTGCGGACGCCGATGCAGCACACCATCGCGCTCGGCCGCGCGCTCAATCTGGACCTCGGTCCCGCGTCACAGTTTGCTTGGCTCTTCTATGAAATGAATGAAGGGATGCTTGATGCGCCGTCGGTCTTCGGCCACTACTCGCCTTATTACCGCGTCCCGAAGTCCCCTCTCTACGGGCCTGAGTTTCAGATTTATTCGGCGAGCGAGGCGGTCAACCGCGGCAACTTCTTCTACTGGCTGATGGCCGAGCCGTGGCCGGTCAACCCTGCGCTGCAACCTTTCGTCAGCGCCGCGAGCAATAACACCACCCTGCTCAACGCCGTGGACAAGACGCTGCTCTTCGGGCGTATGTCGCCCCAGCTACGCGCGGCGATTACGAAGGCTTTGCCCACGCAGTATGACAACAACGCGCGTGCCCTGACCGCTCTCTATCTGACTGTGATGTCGGGCGAGTACCTGGTGCAATATTGATTTGAAGAGCAGCTTCAGACGAGGAACGAGATGAAGAGAGAAAACGATTTTTCCCGGCGGGAATTTATCAAACTCGGCGCGGCCTTCGGGATGCTCGCCGGGCTCGGACAATTCAAGCAGACTCTGGCCGCGCCGCAGGCGCAGGACTATAAAGCCCTGGTCTGTCTTTTTATGTTCGGCGGCAACGACGGGCACAACATGGTCGTGCCGCTCGCCAGCCAGCAGTACAGCGCCTACAGGACGGCCCGCGGCGCTCTGGCTTTGCCGACAAATCAATTACTCGCCATCAACGACCCGGCGCAGGGCGCATACGGGTTGCACCACCGTATGCCGGAACTGCGGACGCTCTACACTCAGGGAAGGATGGCTATCCTGGCTAACGTCGGCGTCCTCGTCCAGCCGACCGAGTATGCGGACCTTTCAAATCCGAGCTTTCCGCTGCCGCTCAACCTGCGCTCGCACGCCGACCAGATCGTCACGATGCAGACGGGCGTTCCCGGCTCGGGCGGCAGCACGGGCTGGGGCGGGCGCACGCTCGATCTGCTTCAGGCCAACAACGCCGGGACGAATTTCCCCGTCTCCATCTCTATGGACGGCCAGTCGCTCTTTTGTGCCGGCTCGGTTGTGCCGGGGACGAGCTTGCAGCCGGGCAACTATCTGGACCAATCGGCGATGAATACCTGGCCGGAGGCCGCCGAGCAGGCGCGCTCCCTCGCGCAGCAACAGATCGTTTCGGCAACGAGCGGCTACTCGATTATAGACGCGGCGAATAAAGTGATGGCGAACGCGCGGGCGCTCAATCCGCTGCTCAAGGCGGCCGCCAACGCGGTCACCTTTACCAAGCCGTTTCCACAAACGCACATCGGAGAGCAACTGCGGGAGGTCGCGCGCATCATCAGTCTGAACGCCCAACTCGGTGTCGGCCGTCAGGTCTTCTTTTGCGGCCTCGGCGGCTTCGACACGCACGGCGGGCAGTTATACGATCAGGGGGAATTACTGGCACAGGTCAGTCAGGCGCTGGACGCTTTTTACGCGGCGACGGTCCAGTTGCAACTCGCCCAGCAGGTGACAGCCTTCACGCTGTCTGACTTCGGACGCACGTTGAATTGGAGCGGGAACGGCTCGGACCACGGCTGGGGCAACCATCACTTAATCCTGGGCGGCGCAGTCAACGGCGGGCGCATCTACGGCACGTTCCCGCTGATGACTAACTACGCCAATTTCAACTCGACGAATAATGATTACGCCGACGACCGCGGCGTGATGCTGCCCAACACCTCGCTCTCGCAGTACGGCGCGACGTTGGCAAGTTGGTTCGGGGCAAGCGGCCCGGATTTGGATACCTTATTCCCAACGCTTCAGAATTTCGCGGCCCGCGACCTGGGGTTCATGACCTGAGCATGTGACCCACAGGAAATCTCACGCTGGAGGCGCAAAGGCGCAAAGAAAAGAGCTTCGTTTTCTTCGCGCCTTTGCGCCTCCAGCGTGAGCTATTTTCTTTAGCCTACACCCAATCGCAAACCGATTTGTCCCGCCTCCCAAACTTATCTATCAACTCACTATTGACATCCCCCTTCCAACGGGAATATCGTGCGCCCGCGTCTGGTCCTCGCATGTCTTTACTGACGAGCGCCCGCATCCCGGCCCTCGTAATCAGTAATACTGTCCGGCTCTAAGGTTGAGCTTATGAAAACAAAAGAACTGACCTTACGCGGCCTTATCTTGGGCGCGCTCATCACGACGATTTTTACGGCGGCTAACGTCTACCTCGGCCTCAAGGTCGGACTCACCTTCGCGTCGTCAATCCCGGCGGCGGTGATCTCGATGGCTATCCTGAGCGTCGTCAAGGACTCGTCCATCCTCGAAAACAACATCGTCCAGACGGTCGCAAGCGCGGCCGGCACGCTCTCGGCCATCATCTTCGTCCTGCCGGGGCTGGTGATAGTCGGCTGGTGGACTGGGTTCCCCTTCTGGCAATCGTTTCTCATTTGTCTGAGCGGCGGCGTGCTCGGCGTGTTGTTCACGATCCCGCTCCGGCGCGCTCTGGTGACGAACTCCGACCTGCCCTACCCGGAAGGCGTCGCGGCGGCCGAGGTGTTGAAGGTCGGGTCAGGCCGCCGGGGCGAGACGAAGGACGAGACGGGCGAAGCGAAAGAAGGACTCGTCGCCGTCATCCTCGGCTCGGTCGCCTCAATGGGGCTCGCTGTCTTGACGGCGACGCGTATCGCCGCCGCCGACTTCACGGGGTTTTTCCGCCTCGGGGCCTTGGCGTCGAGCGGCTACAACTTCGCCTGGTCGCTTGCGCTCGTCGGCGCGGGCCACCTCGTAGGGTTGTCGGTCGGGATGGCGATGCTGACCGGCCTCATCATCGCGTGGGGAATCGCTGTGCCAATCCTGACGGCGATGCAGCCCGCCGCCCCCGGCTCGGACCTCGCCGCGCACACCTTGTCGGTCTGGAGTTCACAGGTCCGCTTCATCGGCGCGGGCGCGATTGCCGTCGCCGCCATCTACACGCTCGCCAAGCTCGCCAAGCCGGTTGTCGGCGGACTCGTGAGCACGCTCGCCAGCTCCAAGGCCAAGGTGACGGAGGACGATCTCGACCGCGATCTCTCGCCGAAGTGGATTCTCGCGCTCACGGCCGCGTGCCTCCTCGTCACCGGGTGGCTCGCCTACACTTTCGCGCGGCCGACGGTGCTTGGAGCAAACGCCGTGACGCTCACGCTGATCGCCGTGCCTTTTGTCCTGCTCGGCGGCTTCCTCATCGCCGGCATCTGCGGCTACATGGCCGGACTCATCGGAGCCTCGAACAGCCCAATCTCAGGCGTCGGCATTCTGTCCATTGTGATGTGCGCGTCGGTCCTTATCCTCGCCGTCTCGCCCACGCCGGAGACTCGGCTCCCGCTCGTCGCCTTCGCGCTCTTCGTGACGGCCATCGTCTTCGCCTGCGCGACCATCTCGAACGACAACCTGCAAGACCTGAAAACAGGCCAGCTCGTCGGCGCTTCACCGATGCGTCAGCAGATCGCACTCATCGTCGGCGTGGCCGCAGGCGCAGCCGTCATCCCTTGGGTGCTCAACCTGCTCGCCCAGGCGTACGGGTTCGCCGGCGCTCCCAACGTCAACGTGGTCGCCGAGAACCCGCTGCCCGCGCCGCAGGCGACGCTCATCTCCGCGCTGGCCCAGGGCGTCATCGGAGGCGGTCTCAACTGGAAGATGCTCGGCATCGGCGTCGCCGTCGGCGTCGTCCTCATCGTGCTCGACGCGACGCTCGGCGCGATGAAGAAACTACGCATCCCGCCGCTGGCGGTCGGCATAGGCATCTACTTGCCGATGTCCGCGACCTTCGCCGTGGTCGTCGGCGCGGTCATCGGCCACTGGTACAACAAGCGCGCAAGCTCGGCCCCGAACCCTGAACGCGCCGAGCGGCTGGGAACGCTCGTGGCTTCGGGCCTGATTGTCGGCGAGAGTTTGTGGGGCGTGATTAACGCTGGCCTCATCGTCGGCCTCTCGAATGACGCGCCGCTCGGACTCGTGCCCGCGGAGTTTGCGCTCGGCCCCTGGATCGGACTGCTCGGCTTCGTCGGCATCATCGTCTGGCTCTACCGTTGGATGTTGCGCCGGTCGGCCGCCGCGCGGTCGCCCGGTTAGGGCGTGCGTCAGGCGTCAGCCGGTTTTACGCGGAGGGAACGATGGAAACGGTCAAGGACGCGAGTCGTCTCTACGAAGTCGAGCGCAGGGCCCTTCATGCCGAGCGGCCAGGCTTCCGCATCAGTGAGCTACAGATTTCGCCGGCTCAACGTGTGCCCTGGCACTATCATAATAATATCCAGGACACGTTTTACGTGATCGAGGGTCACCTACGGCTCTTCCTGCGCGAGCCTGCGGAAGAGGTGCGACTCGGCCCCGGTGACACTTATTCCGTAAGCCCGCGCCGCCCGCACATGGTGACCAACGGCGGCGACGGCTCGGCAACGTTTCTCGTGCTGCAAGGCGTCGGCGAATACGATTACGTCCCGCTCGCATAGCCCGTGACGGCAGCTTTTCCGGGCCGGAGAGTTGGCAACCGCGGGCGGCCTCCTCACATCTTAAGCCTCCCCCCGGCCGGCTCGGCCGCAAAAAGCATTTCCCGATGTATTTTTTAACCTTGGGCGCGCACTGTGTAGCCCGGTAAGAGGTTACCTGGGGTTTTAGCCCTCACAAATCTCTATTTCCCGTAAAAATACTTTCCGCTTTCGGGTGACGGGGTCGCCGCCTTGTGTGACGCGCGCCACGTAAGCGGAAAACGAACGAACAAGCTCAGGAGAAGTCAGAAATGGCTCGCATGCCCCTTTCAACGTACCGTGTTCATCTGCTGGTTTCAGCTTTCATAGTGGCGGTCCTGACGGGCCTCTTTTTTCTACCCCTTAATCATTCAGGCAACAACGTACAGTCACTTATCGTCCGCAGCTTCAACCACTCTTCAGCGCTCCTTCAGACACAGGATAAGGCTTCCCACGGCGCGGAGATCGGCGAGGCTTACGGCAAGCTCCCGCTCAGCTTCGTGGAGAATGTGGGCCAGGCGGACGCGAGCGTTAAATTCTCAGCTCGCGGCCAGGGGTACGGGCTCTTCCTGACTCCCACCGAGGCCGTCCTGGCGCTCAACAAACCCTCCGCGAAAGACGGAGAGCGCGCGGTCGTCAGAATGAAACTCGTCGGGGCCAACGAAGCGCCGAAGGTGTCCGGCCGTGAAGAACTCGCAGGCCGCAATCACTACTTCATCGGCAGCGACCGGGCGAAGTGGCGGACGGACGTGCCCAGCTACGCCAGGGTCCAGTACGGCGACATTTACCCAGGCGTTGACCTCGTCTATTACGGCAACCAGCGGCAGCTTGAGTACGACTTTGTGGTCGCGCCCGGCTCCGACCCGCGCGCAATCGCGCTCGGCTTCGAGGGCGTGGACGGTTTGGAGGTGGACGCGGCGGGCGAGTTGGTGCTGCACACGGCGGGCGGCGAGGTCCGCCAGCGTAGGCCCTTTGCTTATCAGGAGACGGATGGCGCGCGCCAGGAGGTCGCGGCCAGCTACGTCCTGAAGGGCGAGCGTGAAGTCGCTTTTGAAGTGGGCCAGTACGACCCGGCGCGCCCGCTCGTGATTGACCCCGTGCTGGTCTACTCGACCTACCTCGGCGGACTCAACAGCGACAGCGGCTACGGCATAGCCGTTGACGCCAGCGGCCAGGCTTACGTCACGGGCACGACCGCCTCCGATAATTTCCCTGTCTCCGCGAGCGCCGGGCAGAAGAAGCGCGCCCTTTATCCGGGCCGCACGGGCGCGCTCTACAGCGACGCCTTCGTGACGAAGCTCAACGGCGCGGGGACCGCCGTCGTCTATTCGACCTACCTCGGCGGCGGCATCGCGGGCGAGATAGGGAAGGGCATCGCGGTTGACGCGTCCGGCAACGCTTACGTCACGGGCGTGACGGGCGGCGGCAACGTCCTTGCCGCGAAGACGAACGACTTCCCACTCGTCAACGCGTTCCAGACCACTTTTGGCGGCACGGACGACGTGTTCGTCACCAAGCTCAATCCGACCGGCTCAATCATCCTCTTTTCGACTTACCTGGGCGGCAACGGCTCCGACTCCGGCGAGAAAATCGCCGTCAACGCGACCGGCGACGCTTACGTGACCGGCAGCGCCGTCCCCGCCAGCTTCCCGACGACCGCGGGGGCCTTCAAGTCGTCCGGCTGCGACGGCTGCGCCAGCCAGCCGGCCAACGCCTTCGTCACGAAGTTCGACACGACCGGCACAGTCGAGTGGTCAACTCTCGTCGGCGCGGGCTACGCCTACGACATAGCCGTTGACGCGGGCGGCAATAGCTACATCACGGGCTTCTCCAGCTACGTCCTGGGCACCCCCACGAACACGAACAGCCCCTTCCCCGTCACCCCCGGCGCGTACCAGACGACGAGCGGCGGCCTGGACGCCTTCGTCACCAAGTTGAATCCGTTCGGCAGCGCCCTCGTCTATTCAACCTATCTCGGCGGCGGGCCGCAGTCTGACCGCGGCTTCGGCATCGCCATTGACCCGGACGGCAACGCCTACGTCACGGGGCAGACGCAGAACGCGGCCTTCCCCGTCACGCCCGGCGCTTTCGACGTGACTTACAACAAGCTCGAAGATGCCTTCGTCGTTAAGCTCAGCGCGGACGGCTCGGACCTGCTGTACGGGACCTTTCTGGGGGGCGTGTCGCAGGACGTGGGTCGCGGCATCGCCATAGACAAGGCCCGCAACGTCTACGTCACGGGCCAGACGAAGTCCACCAACTTCCCCCTCAAGAATTCCCTCCAGCCGAAAACGTTCGGGACCGAAATCTTCCTGACGAAACTGAACGCGGCGGGGAGCGCCCTGGTCTACTCCACGTACCTCGGCACGGGCGAGGGCCGCGACCTGGCTTATCACGAGTCTTACGGAGCTTACCTGACGGGGCTGGCGATGCAGATTCCCGTGACGACCAACGCGTTTCAGACAGTCGGAAACGCCGCAACGGATTCCGTCAATTACGACGCCTTCGTCATGCGCATCAGGTCCACGAACGAAACCACTGCCGTCTACAGCATCGGCGGCAGGATTACCGACACGAGCAACGGCGGCTCGTCGTCGCCGGGCGTCGTGACGATGAAGCTCACGGGCTCGCAGAACCGCACGACGAACTTGTTGGGGTCAACTGCGGGCACATACTCATTCGGGGCGCTGCCCGCCGGCACCTACACCGTCACGCCGTCCAAGCCCGGCTTCAAGTTCGAGCCGGAAAGCCAGACCTTCAACAGTCTCGCGGCGAATCAAATCGCGGACTTCACGGTCGTGCCGAACGACGCGCCGACGGCAACCATCACCAGTCCGGCCCAGAGCGCGACCTACACGGCCCCGGCCACGATCACAATCACGGCCACGGCCGCCGACGCGGACGGCACCGTCAAGGAGGTGCAGTTCTACGCCAACACCTTGCAGGGGACGACCGTCATCATCGGGACGGACACGACCGCGCCCTACTCCGCGACCTGGACGAACGTGGGCGGGGGCAGCTACGTCATCGTCGCCGTCGCCAAAGACGATTTGGGCACGCAGGGTGAATCGGAGGGAATCGCCATCTCCGTCAGCAGCCCCGCCCCACCGACGGTCGCCCTGACCAGCCCGATGAGCGGCGCGGTCTACAAGACTGGCGACAACGTCAACGTCAACGCGAGCGTCACGGGCAGCAGCGCGACCGCCGTTGACTACGTGGACTTTTACGCCGGGGCGACGCTCATCGGGCGCGACACCACCAGCCCTTACGGCATCGTCTGGCGGCCGACCACGGCGGGAGATTTCTCGCTCACGGCGAAAGCCGTTGACCTCGGCAAAGCCGTCGGCACCAGCCCCGCCCGCAGCGTCACGGTCAACGACACCGTCAGCACCCTCCAGGGTCTTATCAGCGACGGCACCACGCCCCTGAGCGGCGTGACGGTCACGCTCTCCGGCACGAAAACTGGCACAGTGACGACGGGGGCGAACGGGATGTACTCGTTCCCGAATCTCCCGGCCGAGGGCGGCTACACCGTCACGCCGTCGAAAGCCGGCTACACCTTCGAGCCAGAGTCCTTCAGCACGGACTTCCTGGGCTACTACGACCGCGCGGAACACTTCAAGGCCATCAAGAACAACTCCGTGTCCGTGACGGTCACGAGCCCATCATGGGGCGCGCGCTACACCGCGCCGGCCACCGTCACGATTAACGCGCAGGCTTCGAGCACTGCCGGGCCGATCACGAAGGTGGAGTTCTACGCCGAAGTGGAGAGAGTGGGCAAGACTTTCATCGGCGCGGACACGACCGCCCCTTACAGCTTCGTCTGGAGCAACGCCCCGGCGGGCAGCCACGGGGTCTTCGCCGTCGCGACCGACAGCACCGGCGCGACCAAGACTTCTGAGTCCACCTTCATCCTGATTGACCCCGCGCCGACGACTGTCGCCATCAGCGGGCAGGTCACGGACGGCGACGGCACCGGGATGAGCGGGGTCAAGGTCACGCTCACCGGCACGCAGACGGCCACGGCCGTCACCAACGCGGGCGGCTATTACGGCTTCGGCGGGTTGCCCGTGGGCGGGAACTACACGGTCACGCCGCCTGCTGCTTACACGTTCGCGCCGCCGAGCTACACCTACAACAACCTGACCGCCGATGAAATCGAAGCGTACTTCAGTACCACGTCCTTCAACAGCGCGCCGACCGTTACGCTGACGGCCCCGGCCGCAAACGCCACCTACACGGCCCCCGCGACCGTCACGCTGAGCGCGACGGCCTCGGACAAGGACGGGACCATCAAGAGCGTCCAGTTCTTCCGCCGTACCCCTACCGCCAGCTTTTCCCTCGGGACGGACTCGGTCGCGCCCTACACCTTAAGCTGGGGCGTCACGGCCCCCGGCACTTATGAAATAGTGGCCGTGGCGATTGACAACGGCGGCCTGCGCACGACCTCCGCCCCCGTGACCATCACGGTCAAGGCCGGAACGACGGCGGCCCTCAGTGGTGACGCGGGCGACAATTTATCCTCACCCCCGACCGACTCGCTGGCGAGCCTGCTCACCAGCGAGTCGCTTTTCCCATCCGCGTTCGACGCGTCGTTCACGTTCCTCACCGAACGGACTTCGCGCGGAGTAGAGAGGGTCGGCCGTTCCTCACTGGCCGTGCTCGTCCCTTACTTCGACCTCGCCGCGGGCGGCAACCTTTAGGGTCGAGCCTCATCCTCGCTCGACCCGTTTTGCGGGCGGCCCTCTCGAAAAGGCCGCCCGCCTTTTTTATCCCCGAAATCGCCTCTTGACAATTGTCGTTATAACGACTATATTGCCCGGCATGGTTCCGAAGCTGAGTGAAGAGTTGAAGCAGACGAAGCCTTTCAGTAGTCGTGAGGAGGAGGTCTATCTCAACATACAGCACACGGCCGAGGCGCTCTGGTGGGGCGTCAACGAGACGCTGAAGCGCATGGAGCTGACGCCGCAGCAATACAACGTGCTCAGAATCCTGCGCGGGGCCGGGCGCGAGGGGATTAGCTGCGGCGAGATCAGCGAGCGGCTGGTGACAAAGGACTCGGACATCACGCGGCTGCTGGACCGCCTGGACGCGCGCGGATTAATCTCGCGCGGGCGCGAGGCGAAAGACCGCCGGCGCATCACGACGCGCATCACGGACGACGGCCTGGCGCTGCTGGCCGAGCTGGACAAGCCGATTGTCGCGTGCCACCGCCGCCAGCTCGGACACCTCGGCGAAAAACAGCTCGCCACCCTGAGCCGACTGCTCGACGCGGCGCGCGAAGGACTGAAACAGTGATTAAGTGATAAGTGATAAGTGATAAGTGATAAG
>DATFCB010000221.1:0-2902 GCA_035253525.1 Pyrinomonadaceae bacterium
AACCAGATGACGGCCGCCGCGACGAGGAGGGCGAGGGCCAGCAGGATGAGCTTCGCGTTCTTTAACATGATACTACCTCCGAAACCGCGAGGGACTTTCAACGACTAAAGATTACAACAGGTCGCGGAATAAAAGAAACAAGGGATGAGGGCGGAGGGATGAGGGATGAGGGATGAGGGATGAGGGATGAAAAAGAAAAAACCGTATCGCAAGGTTTTCTCTTCATCCCTCATCCCTCATCCCTCATCCCTTTATCAAACCGGGTTGAGGATGGTGATTTCGGCGCGCTCGTGGGCGCTGTCGAGAAACTCGTCCGTCTCGGATTCGATCTTGCTCTCGGTCAGCTCGGCCTCTATCTCGTTGTAGACTTCCGCGAGTTCGGGGACGAGGCGACCCGGCTGCTGGCGGCGTAGGCGCGGGACGTACACGTCGCGGTAGTAGTCCTCGACCTCCTTGGGCGTGACGACCGTAAAGGAGCGGAAACGGAAGTCCAGATATTTCTCAATCGTCACGCGCTGGCGCACAATCTCGCGTAACTGCTCGCTGCTCAGGCCCACGCGCCGCACCCGCTCGTAAAACTCCGCCTGCGACGGGAACAGTTTGACCAGGTCGTTCAGCCTGTTCTGAATCTCTTCTTCGGTCGGGTCAATCGCCGGCAGGCGCTCGGCCTCCTGCAAAATCAGGCGCTGGCTGATGACGAGGTTGAGCACGCGGTTCAGACTCTCGGAACTGGGCGCATCAAGCGGAGTCTGTGGCTGAAGCGCAAGCTGCCATATCAAGTCAGAGTAAGTAATCAAACTCGGGCGTACGCCGCTGTTGACGGTCGCCACCATCTTGTCCGCCACGTCTTGAGCCTGCGCAGCAGGCGCAAGAATTAAAAATGCAAAATTAAAGATGCAAAATGAGACGACGAACAGAAAGCGTCTCGAACGCCGCTCGCGCTTTCTGTAATTGTTCACCTCTTCAATCATGCTTTTTGCATTTTTCATTTTGCATTCTCCATTCTTTAGAACGCTCGCGTGAAGCGGAAATGGAGTTGGCCGCGCTTGAGGCGGTAGATGGCGTCCGTGCCGTCCGCTTGCGGAATCAGGAACTCCGGCGGATTGACGAGCCAGCCGTAGTCAATCGAGAGCGTGCCGCCGAGCGGTGTCTTGACGCCAATGCCGAGGCCGATGGTGTGCGTCCAGTGCATGCGCGAGTTGTGCGCGTTGATGCGCTCGGCGCGCGTCAGAAGGGGGTCGTCCTCGTCGGGCGCGTCGTTGCGTCCGAAGATGTCGCCGACGCGGGCGAAGACGTTGCCGCCGTCGTAGAACGGGACGATCTGAAAAGCCTTCGTCAGAGAGTGGCGCGCTTCGAGGTTGACGACCGCGAGCGCGTTCCCGCCGACCGGCACGGTGTACGGGTCGAGCTGAATCAGCTCGCCCTTGTTGTTGCGGAAAATCCCGCAGCCTGCGGGGACGGGGAACGAGAGGAAACAGTCCGGGTTGATGGCGCGCGGCCCCGCCTCCTCGTAGTTGAAGCCGCGCAGCGTGGTCGAGCCTCCTGAGAAAAATCTCTCGCTGATGGGTAGCGTGCGGTCAACCTCGTCAATCACGCCGTTCTCGTTGCGGTCGCGCGGGTTGAACAAGTTCGCCAGGCCCAGCGTGACGTTGCCCGCGAGCACTGTGCCTCGCACCTGCTTGAGCCGGTAGTAGCGGCGGTAGTTGAACTGTAGCTTGTTGAAAGAGAGGTTGCCGCCGAGCTGTCGCAAAGCGAGCGAGTAGTCCACCGTCAGGAAGTCGCCGCGCGTGGTGTCGAACTGGCTGTCGCGCGTGTCGCGGACGAAGGCCGCGCCGAGGCGCGAGAGGCGGATGGCGCGGTCGGGCCTGAGGAGCGGCGCGATGAGCAGGCTGTTAATGTTGTAGAGGCGCACGTCCTCGTAGGAGTAGCGCAGGAAAAGGATGCTCCGCGTCTTACGGTCAATCACGCGCTGCGTCTCGGCGTTGATGGTGAAGCGGTTGATGGTCGGCTCGCCCGCCGGGTTGCCGAACTCGTCTATCGGGTCGCCGTTCTCGTCGAGGCGCTGGACGATGCCGAAGTTGCCCTGGTCAATCGTCGAGCGGAAGAAGCGCGTAATGGTCGTGTCGCGCTGGTACTGCGCCGAGAGCGCGAGCGGGGCGAACTGGCCGTCGCCGTAGCCGCGCCAGCGCGGGTCCAGATATTCGAGGCGGACGAGTTGCTGGCGCTTGCTCGCGCGGACGCGGAAGGCTCCCTGGCGGAGCTTGCCGAACATATTGAGGTTGCGTATGTCGAAGAAGCCCAGGGGGCCGTTGTCTGTCGAGTAGCCGCCGCCGTAGCGCATCTCGCGCGGCTTCAACTCCTCCACGTCAATAATCACGTCGCGCCGCTTGAACCCTGAAGAGGTCTCGCCCGCTGGCTCCGTGCGGATGATGACCTGGCGGAAAACGTCCGTCGCGTAGAGGGCGCGCTCGCTGTCGGAGACGCGGTCGGCGCGCAAAATCTGGCCCTCCCTGAGCGAGATGGCCGCGAGGATGGCTTCCTTCTTCGTGCGGATGTTGCCGTTGACGAAGATGCGGTTGATGATGACGCGGTCGCCCTCGCTGCGGATGGTGTAGACGAGGCGCACGCGCTCCTCGCGCGTCCCGTCGGGGAGCGTGATGCCCGGCAGATCAATGGTGGAGAACTCCATGCGCGCGCCCGTCTGGCCCTCGCGCGCGTAGAGGGCGAGGATGGCGTCGCCGTCGGAGCGCGCCTGCGAGCGCGAGAAGAACTCGCCCTCGTTGGTGCGGAAGCAGGGCGTGAAATCCCCAGCGTCGAAGCGCGCGGCGCAGCGAGCGCGCCCCGCCTCGGCAATCTCGTTGCGCAGTTTGGCGTCCGTGTAGAGCTTGTTGCCGCGCAGCTC
>DATFCB010000222.1:0-4092 GCA_035253525.1 Pyrinomonadaceae bacterium
CGTCTCTCGCCAACCATCTCAAGCTCACGGGACTCTTCCCGCAAGCTGAAGGAGAGGCGCGCGCCGTGCTCGCCAAATCCGGCGTCAGCCTGGAGCAGCTTCGCGACCCCTGGGGGCGTGGCTATTACCTCACCCTCTCGAACGACCCGCGCCGCGCAGCGGCCTTCAGGATTCAGACTTACTCGACCTACGAAGAGGCCGCCAGAAAAGAGGTCTCGCCGCTGACGCAGCCCTCGAACGTGATTAGCGTGCGCAGCCTCGGGCCTGACGGCGCGCAAGGGACGGCCGACGATTTCGACGTGGCCTCGCTCTCGCGCTACGACGTGGAGCTGGTGATTAAGGGCGAGCCTTCGCCGCGGGCGATGACAGCGTTCGTGCTGACCGGGGCGAGCGGGGCGATAACGGGCGTCATCACGGACCCGCAGGGCGCTGTCGTCGCGGGCGCGACCGTCACGGCCACGGGCGAATCGGACAACGCGGCTCGCACGGTCCTGACCAATGACGACGGGCGCTTCGTCCTCGGCAACTTGCCCGCAGGCCACTACACGGTGAAGGCGGAGGCCACGGGCTTTAAAGCTTGCGTCATCGCGCGCGTGCCCGTGCGCTCGTCAAACGTGACGCGGCTCGACGCCATGCTCGACGTAGGCGCGGTGTCGGAAGCGGTCACCATCACGAACGCGCGCGCGGTCACAGTGGACACGACTTCCGCGACGGTCAGCAGGTCTGTCAAGGTCAATTTTCGATTAGACGCTGTGGCCGCGCGTCAGCAGACTGCCACGCCGCGCCTGCGCGAGTACTTCCCCGAAACTCTCGTCTGGCAGCCGCTCCTGGAGACGGACGCGCACGGGCGCGCGCAACTTTCGTTCAAGCTCGCGGACAACATCACGACCTGGAAGATGGCCGTCATCAGCTCGACAGAGGGCGGCGAGGTCGGGTTGGCCGAAAAAGAGATACGCGCCTTCCAACCCTTCTTCGTCGAGCACGACCCGCCGCGCGTATTGACCGAAGGCGACGAGATAGAGCTGGGGGTCGTCCTCAGAAACTATCTGGACAAGCCGCAGGCCGTGGAGTTGGAGATCAAGCCCGAAGCCTGGTTCGCGCTCACCGGCCCGGCGCAGAGGCGCGCCGAAGTGGCCTCGAACGATTCCTCGCGCGAGACGTTCGGCTTCCGCGCCGTCGCCTCCGTGCGCGATGGCCGCCAGCGCATCACGGCCGCCGGGCAGAACGCGGCAGACGCCATCGAGAAACCCGTCAGCGTACACCCGGACGGCGAGGAGAGGTCCGTGACGGCGAGCAAGATTCTGGGCGACACGACCACGCTCGCGCTCCCCATCCCGCCGGAGACGATTAAGAACTCCGTCCGCGCCGAGTTGAAGATTTACCCGAACCTGATGTCGCACGTCTCCGAGAGCATCGAAGGCATCCTTGTGCGACCGCACGGCTGCGGCGAACAAACACTCTCCTCGACCTACCCGAACCTGATGATTCTTCGCTTCGCACGAAACAGCGGCCTCGAATCATCTGTCGCGGCGCGCGCACAGGAATATCTAGTCGAAGGCTATCAGCGCCTGCTCAACTACCGCGCGGCTGGCGGCGGATTTTCCTACTGGGGCCGCAGCGACCAGGCGGACCTGGCGCTGACGGCTTACGCGCTCAGGTTCCTCGCGGACGCGCGCGGCTACGTCGAGCTGGACGAAAACGTCTTGAACGGAGCGCGCGATTTTCTCATCAGCCAGCAGCGGGAGGACGGCAGTTGGGCCAATGTCCCGCGCTCCGGCTCGTCACAAAATGCCCCACGCGAAAACCTCACCCTCACCTCTTACATCGCAACGTCAATCGCGGGCGCGGAACAGAAGAGCGCGCCGAAAGCAGGCGGCGCTGCCTCGCCCGCCGGGCCGCAGTCTGCGTCCGCGCTCTCGCTCAAGCGCGCCCTGGATTATCTCGCGCGCCACGCTGGCGACGCGAACGACGCCTACATGCTCGCGTCCTACGCGCAGGTCGCAATGGCCGCGGGCGAGAAGGCACAGGCCGCGCGCGCCGTCTCGAAGCTGCGCGTCCTGGCCCACGCGGGCGAAGAGGGCACGATTTTCTGGGAGACGGAATTACCGACGCCTTTCCACGGCTGGGGCGCGGCCGGGAGACTCGAAACCACCGCGCTCGCGCTGCAAGCGCTCTCCAGCTATTGCGGATTGCGGATTGCGGATTGCGGATTAGAGGGCACAACTAAACCGCCTTCCAATCCGAAATCCGCAATTCGAAGTCCGCAATTGATTGACGGTGCGCTCTTCTACTTGCTGCGTCAGAAAGATCGTCACGGCGTCTGGCTATCAACGCAGGCGACCGTCAACGTGCTGAACGCGCTCATAGCGGTCTTTTCGGTGCAGGAGTCTGCGCGTCCGGCGAGCGACGGCGGGCAGGCAGAGGTCGTCATCAACGGGCGTCCCGCCGCGACGGTCACGCTTCCGCAGGGGCGTTTGAACAATCCCGTCTCGGTTGATATCTCGCAGTTCGTCGCGCCCGGCGCGAACGAGGTGTTGATTCGCCGCGACGGGTCGCAGCCGCTCGCGTCGGCGCAGGTCGTCTCGATTTTCTACGTGCCGTGGGCCGCGCGTGCTACGGCGCACGCCGCGAATGCCGCAGTACAACTCTCCGTTAACTTCAGCAAGACACAGGCCGGCATTGGCGAGGAGATTACTTGCAAGGTGGAGGCGGGCGGCAGAAACGGGGGAGGAATGCTGTTGGCCGAAATCGGTCTCCCGCCGGGGGCCGACGTTGACCGCGCTTCGCTCGAAGAGGCTATGAGGAATTACAGCATCAGCCGCTACGATGTGCTCCCCGACCGCGTGACCGTTTACCTGTGGGCTGGCTCGGGCGGGCGGACCAATTTCGAGTTCAAGTTCCGCCCGCGCTTCGGCCTCAATGCACAGAGCGCGCCGTCACTCATCTACGACTACTACAACCCCGAGGCCCGCATGGTGGTCGCGCCGACGAGGTTCGTCGTCAGGTGATGAAGCCGGAGCTCAAGCCGCCCATTGACTCAACCCCTTTGCGTCTTTGCGCCTCCAGCGTGAAATGTTTTGGTTTTCTCTCGCCAAGCCGCAAAGACGCAAAGGGGTTGAGTGCTTTCAATCACTACAGTTTTTGTTGTTCGACAAAGCCGCGCAGCTCTGCGATGGAGTGGTCTGCGATGAGGCGGAAGACGCGTGCGTCGCAACCGGCGGGGAGGTGCGCGGCCGTGACAGTGTCCGTGATGACGAAGGCTGTGGAGCGCAGGCCGCGCTGCCATCCCCGCGCGCGTGCGTCGCGTGCGCTGATGGCCTCCGGCTCCAGCCCCGCCGCGACCAGCATTGTCCGCGCCCACTTCAGGAATCCGGGCCAGCGCGAGACCACGGCCACGAGCGCGTCCCGCGCGGGAAGCTCCTGGCCCTGCATTGACGCCGGGACCGAGCGCGAATGGAGCAGCAGGCAGGGCGCGCCAGTCGGGAGCGACGCACGCACGCGCTCGCCCTCCTGATTGTGAAGCGCGACCGCGAGAGCGCCCGCGAGAGCGCCGCGATCAGTGCACGCCTCCGGCCCCGTGCCGTGAACGCGAAAACCCGTTGCCTCACTGATCTCCGTGACCAGAATCTCGCGCAACTCTTCGTCAGGCTCGATGACCAAAAAGTGGTCCGGCGGCTGAAGCTCAAGCAGGTGACGGACGCGCGCCTGAATCTCGCCCAGCGAGTAGCCGCGCTCGCGCGCCGACTGAAGGAAGACGGAAATCAGTTGATCCAGCTCAAGCCCTTTGCCTGACGAATGCTCATCGCCTGGATGCTCGCGGACGTAGATGCCGCTCCCGCGACGCAGCTCGACCCAGCCGCGACTCGCCAGGTCGCGGTAGGCCGCGCTGACCGTGTTCGAGTGAATGGAGAATCGCCGCGCAAGCTCTCTCGTGCTGGGCAGTCGTTGGCCCGGTCTCAAGTCCTGGCTGACGATGCCCAGCACGATCTGCGTCGCCAGTTGCTCGCGCACGGGGACTTCGCTATTTTTCGAGAGCCAGATTCTCATTGTAAGACTTCCGCAGGGAGTCTTGATAATAGCCCAGCACCTCAT
>DATFCB010000223.1:0-4686 GCA_035253525.1 Pyrinomonadaceae bacterium
GTCGTCCAGAACCAGGTCAGTTCCGGCGCGCGAGTTGGCGTCGCGGGCGGCTCGCTCCGCGTGGCCTCGAAGAGGAGGAGATCGTTAATCCGTTTCGGCAGTCCCGGCCCTGTGTAAACGAGGCCGCTATCAACTTGCACCAAGTCTGCCCCGGCTGAGCGCAAAGCCAGCGCGTCGTCCGGCTCGTGAACGCCACCCGAAGCGATGATAAATGGTTCCCCACCCCACCGCTGGCGCAAGCTTCGGACTTGTTCCAGGGCCGGCTCGCGTGCGGGAAGCCCGACCAGTCTGCCGTCGGCTTCCGCCGCCACGCTGCCGTCAACGACCAGCCCGCTTATCCCGTCAACCAGCGCGGCCTCAATCAAAGGGGCGACCGCGTTGAGGTCCGTGTCAGCCCTCACACACAAGAGCACAGGTCTCGGCGGCGAGGCCGCCCGCGCCGCTTCGAGCACCGCGCGCAGATGCATGCCCCATTGCTTTATCGTCCAACCCTCCGCCTGGGCCAATTCAAGACTGGACAGCGAAAACAGTTGAACGGCGGGGGCGAGTTCTTTAATGAGTCGCACGGACTCTTCGTTGACTCGTTCCGGGGCGACGCCTTTCGGATAACCCAACCGCACCATCACAGGCAGACCGAGGCGGGACGCCTCTCGTAACCGCGGTCCAACTTCCGCGAGGGCTAGAGTGTCCGGGATGGCGCTGAACCGAAGGGCTTGACGCTCCTTCAAGCGTTCGACCTGCCTGCCGCTTCCATTCGCCTCAATCGTCACCGGGCCGACTTCAAAAAAGCCGAATCCGAACCGCGCGAGCGCCGGGAGAGCCACGGCGCGTGTGTCTAACCAGGGACCCAGTCCGATTGCGGTCGGGAACTCGATTCCAAGGAATGATTGACGGAGCCGGGCGTCGGCCCGCATGTGTCCGAGGAAGTCTATGACTGCCGGGCCGAGCGGCAGCCGGGCCAATCGTCCGATGAAGCCCAGGGCGAAGTTGCGTGCCTGCCGCGCCGGGACGCGGAACAGGATTGGTCGTGTCACCGTCCGGTAAAACCAATCGGGCATGTGCCTCTCCAACCGGCAGGATGTTCCGACAGATTAATATAGATTGCCGCCCCGGCAAATAGACCCGCCGACGAGCAGCGCGCAGGGCACCAGCCAAAGCCCGCCCCTCCCGGCATCTCCCGCACACACGAAAAGACACCGCCGCACCGCTTGACAAGCGGCTTGAGATAAAGTATCTTTACATCAAGATATATATCAGACAGGTGGATAACAGATGCGTGTAGACAAGCTTGAATCGTTGACCGGGGGGAGCGGCGTGCACGTCTGGCTGGTGCTGTGGAAGGCGGCGCAGGCCGTCGAGGCATACGCCAAAAAGAGCATCGAACATTCGGAGCTGTGCGGCAGCGACTTTGCCGTCCTCGAAGCGTTGCTGCATAAGGGTGAGTTGCCCGTCAACGAGATAGGCAGAAAAGTTCTGTTGACGAGCGGCTCGATCACGGTTGCCGTTGACCGCCTGGAGGCGAAAGGGCTGGTGGAGCGGCGCGCGTCGAGCACCGACCGGCGGGCGCGAATCGTTCATTTGACGAAAGAAGGCAGGAAGCTAATCAAGCGCGCCTACGCCGAGCACGCCGCCGACATGGAGCGCCTCGCCGCCGCCTCCCTGACCACGTCGGAGCGCGCGACGCTCATCCGTCTGTTGAAGAAGCTCGGCTACGAGGCTGCGGCCTCGTCGGAACATGGTGATAAAGAGAGCGCCGCGTGAGTCTTCAACTCGCGCGTTAACCGTATAAAGAGAGGAAATGGTTATGTCAGTGGTAAGTGAAGCGTTGAGAAATACTCTTGCTGTCGGAGGGCGCACAATCGCCGGAGTCGTGAACAGCATAGAGACTCTGGAGGGCGCGGGCTTTCTCGTCCGCCGCCCGTTCCCCAAAGCGTCGTTCTCCGAGTTTGATCCGTTCCTGTTACTTGACGAGATGGGGCCGATGGAACTCGCGCCCGGTCAGGCGAAGGGCGCTCCCGACCACCCGCATCGCGGGTTCGAGACGGTGACCTACCTGTTGTCCGGGGAGATGGAGCATAAAGACTCCCGTGGGCACTCTGGGCGACTGAGGGCCGGTGACGTGCAGTGGATGACGGCAGGCGCAGGCGTCGTCCACTCGGAGATGCCGAGCCGTGAGTTCCAGCGCGACGGGGGACGGCTGCACGGCTTTCAACTGTGGGTGAATTTGCCGAAGCGCGACAAGATGATGAACCCGCGCTACCAGGAGATACAGGCTTCGCAGATTCCGAAAGCGACTTCGGACGACCGCCTGGTGACGGTCAGTGTGATCGCGGGCGAAGCGATGGGGAAACAAGCCGTCATCGAGACGCGCACGCCCATCGTCTACCTGCATTACACGATTAAGCCGGGAGGCGCAGTCAGCCAGCGCGTGCCTGTAGAGTACAACGCCTTCGCTTACGTCGTGGACGGCGAGGGATTGTTCGGGGAGGAGGGCGAGCGCGCCGTGGACGGGCAGATGGTCATGTTCGCGCAGGACGGGGATTCCGTGAGGATTACAAATGCGGCGGACGCAAAGACTCCTCTGGAAGTGCTGCTCATCGCGGGCGTGCCGTTGAACGAAGCGGTCGCGCGCTACGGCCCGTTCGTGATGAACACCGAAGGCGAGATCCACCAGGCGATTGAGGATTACCGCCAGGGCAGGATGGGCGCGATTAACTCTTGAATGATCGAAAACCGCATGGGAGGGATTTATGCTTAAAGTTGCCATCATCCTCGGAAGCACACGCCCCGGCCGCAACGGCGAGGCCGTGGCCCGTTGGGTTTACGAGATCGCGCAGAAGCGCACGGACGCAGAGTTCGAGTTCGTGGACATCAAAGACTTCAACCTGCCGCTCCTCGACGAACCCGTGCCGCCTTCGCGCGGGCAGTACACGAAGGAGCACACCAAAGCCTGGGCGGCGAAGATAGATTCATTCGACGCTTACGTCTTCGTGACGCCCGAGTACAACCACGGGACATCGGGTGCGCTCAAGAACGCCATAGATTTCCTCTATCAGGAGTGGAACAACAAGGCTGCGGGGTTCGTCGGCTACGGAAGTTCCCTGGGCGCGCGCGCGGTGGAGAATTTGCGATTGGTGATGGGGGAGTTGCAGGTCGCGGACGTGCGCGCGCAGGTCGGGCTCTCGCTCTTCACGGACTTCGAGAACTTCAGCGTCTTCAAGCCGGCTGCGCGCCACGAGAAGTCTGTCAACGACATGCTCGACCAGGTCATCAGTTGGGGCGGCGCGCTGAAGACCCTGCGTAAATGAACTCTATTCATCAGGATTGAATTTACAAACCAGGCTTAAGCGGACTTCCGACCCGTGACACACCGCCGCCGAATTCCGCACTCGGCAACTGTGCCCGGTTTCTCAAATCCGGCACACCACACGCGCACACATTCCATCCTGTGTTCGCTAGTTGATGACCGTGTTACGTGTAATTGCGGGCATCCCTTTGTGCTGCCAGCAACGCCCCGTGCCGCGCACTCGGCGCTGGCACGGGGTGCCTTTTTGCGTGCGCGCGCCGCAGAGCGAGACGACCTCGTCGGGTTCGGTCGGGCGCTCTGTGGCCGTTCCGTCAGGGCCATAGTTCGGCTCAACATTCCCGGCCGCATCTGTCTTTGCCCTGGCGTCTGCGGCTCGCTCGCCGTCCTTCGCGGGCGGGGCCGCGACCTCCGGGAGTTGGGCGCGCTCGACCATTAGAGGAGGCGGCGCGGGTCTGGCGGCGCGTCCCAGGACGAGGCCCAGGACGAAGAGAATTGTGCCAGCGAAGACGGGCGACAGTATTTGTGCTTTGCGAAAACGGGGCGCGCAGTCAGCGCAGAAGCGCCTGCTCGTCCAGACGCGCCAGCGCGAGCGCTCGATACGTGAGCCACATTCGGCACAGAAGTTGGGTTTGTACACGGCGAGAACCTCCTTTGAGAGTGAGGCGCGTCTGAAAGACAAGCGCGCCCCGCGCGTGGACTCTTCAAGGGTGGTGTGAAGACGCCGGCTGCGACCGGGATTATATGCCCAAACCGGCTCGCGGCACAGTTTCATCTTGCGTTGCGCGTGCGGGCACGAGTTGCAGACATGAGACAAGCGTGTTATAGTTCCAAGCCTCCCGAGTTTTCCAGCGACGAAAGTCCACACTTTTACGCCTGGGCTTTGAGAAGGGTCGCAAAGGCTTTCAATGGAGGCGCGCGCCCGGCGCGGCGTCCGTGTTCCGATGCGCTTGAAACTTTATTGCAACCGCTACGCGCATTTCAAAGACGCCATCGTGTGCTCGGTCAGTTGTCCCTACCGCACGCGCTGCCAGGACTTCGCGATCTTTTATGACGAGAACCGCGCAGGCGTGGACGCGCTCGTCGAAGACTATTTCGCCGCGCGCAACGACGCGCCGCAGCGTGAGCAGCGCCGGCCCGCGCCGAGGCTCAGCAACGGGGCCGTCGGCCTGCGCGAGCTGATTCGATTAGAGGTGAAAAGAGAGATGCAGGAAGCCGTTTACATCTGGATTGGAAAAGACGACCAGGCGGAGCTGCTTGAGTTGGACGAGATCATTCGTCGCGCCGAGCGTGGAGCCAAGGCCAAGAACATTTACAAAGTGGCACAGGAGATGGAACTGCGCTACCAGCTCGTGCCGCGCAAGCGAATCGAGAAGGCCAAA
>DATFCB010000224.1:0-2815 GCA_035253525.1 Pyrinomonadaceae bacterium
GGACAACTTCTACACGCTGCACGCGGGCCGCGCCACGGCCTTCAAGGGGCTCAGGAACGGGGCTGTGACGCGCGGCTGCGTCGGCATAGAGATTTGCCAGAAGGTTGATTTGTCGCTTTCGCCGACCTACACGGACGCGCAGGTTCACTCGGTCGCAGACCTCTGCGCGTGGCTGGTTGACAAGTACAACCTCGCGCCTTCGGACATCACCACGCACAGAAACGTCATCACGGACGGCTCGCGCTCGGACCCGCGCAAGTTCCCCTTTGAGGGCGCGAACGGCTTCTGGTCCTTCTACTGGAAGGCGTTCGGGAAGCAGGACGAGCACGCGGCCTCGCAGACCGTGGCCCTGACTCCCGACCCGACCTCGGAGCAGCGCACCTACAAGGTCTTGCCCGGCGAGGGGCTGATGCAGATCGCCAGGAAAGTCTACGGCGAGAAGAACGCGAAACTGTTCACGCTGATCGTGAAGGCCAACAACATCAAGAACAATTTGGTCCTCCCCGGTCAGGTGCTCGTCATCCCGGACCCGCCGAAGTAAGCGCGCGGCCTGTGAGCTTGGAAAGCAGGATGCGAGCCGTGCTTCAGCGCGTCACGCGCGCGTCAGTCAGGGTCGGGGGCGAGACGGTCGGCGAGATCGGGGGCGGTCTGGTAGTCCTCCTGGGAATCGCGCGCGACGACACGGAGCAGGATGTTCAATACCTCGTCGAGAAAATTGCGGCCCTTCGTGTCTTCGACGACGCGGAGGGCCGCATGAATTTGGCGCTCGCGGAGGTGGATGGTGCGCTGCTGGTCGTCTCGCAGTTCACCCTTTACGGCGACGTGCGGCGTGGGCGGCGGCCCTCCTGGATAGAGGCCGCGCCGCCGGAGACGGCCGAACCCCTTTACGAAACTTTCGTGAAGGCGGCGGCCTCGCGTGTCGGCCGCGTCGAGACAGGGAGCTTCCGCGCCATGATGCAGGTCGAGCTAATCAACGACGGCCCCGTCACCATCCTGCTCGACAGCCGCAAGCAATTCTGAAAAGCAGTGGTCAGTGAAAAGAAAGAAGCATTCGTTCTTAACTGACCACCGACCACTGACTACTGACCGCTGATTTATAGTATTCTGACTTCTGCTTTTTTATTTCTGTCGGAGGCGGAATAGTGTACAGCAGACAATTCAGGCGGGCGTGTGCGGCGGCGTGGTGTGCCGGCGTCATGCTGTTGGCTTTGATGGCGGGGTGCGGTAGTGCGCCCACGTCGAATAACTCTAACGCGACCTCGAAGGCGAACGTCAAGCGGGGCATCAAGCCGGAGCCGGACGCGGAGGTGGCCGTCATAGAGATGGAGAACCCGGCTTACGGGCGAATAGTGATTGAGCTTTACCCGAACATTGCGCCGAAGATGGTCGAGCGCTTCAAACAGCTCATACGCGAAGGCTTCTACAACGGGACGACGTTCCACCGCATTAACCCTGAGCTAGGCATCGTCCAGGGCGGCGACCCCCTCTCGAAGGACAACAACCCGAACAACGACGGGACGGGGGATTCCCCCTACCCGGATTTGCCGGGCGAGTACAGCGACGTTCTCTACGAGCGCGGCGTCGTCGGCGCGGCCCGCCAGGGCGCGAGGCCCGATATGGGCCTGACGGAGGAGCAGGCGCGCAACACCGGCAATTGCCAGTTCTACATCACGCTCAAGCGCGTCCCGGACTTCGACGAGAATTACACTGTCTTTGGTCGTGTGATTGAAGGGATAGGCAACGCGGACATCATCGCGCTCGCACCCGTCGTCGTGCCCCAACGCCCCTCCGAAAAAATCGTCATCAAAAGCATCACGCTACAAAAGCGGTGATAAGTGATGAGTGATAAGTGATAAGTGATAAGTTAAAAAAACGTAAATCGTAAATTGGAGAACGCTTTTTCGATTTACGATTCACGATTTACGTCTTTACTTATCACTCATCACTTATCACTTATCACCGCTTTTAAATCATGTCTTCGTCCGTTTTCGAGCGCTCGTCCAGTTCGTAGCGGTCGCGGTCGCGGCGCTCTATCTTGTCCAGGAGGTCTAGCTCTTCGTTGTCTTCGTAGGTGACGCCGACGGCGAAGGCGTTCTCTTCGACGACGGACTGGTCGGGCGTGGGGTTGTCGCCGGAGATAGTCTCCGTGCCGCTGTCGTTGACATCTTCCCAACTGGCGTCCAAATCGCCGCCCGCGTCTCTGGGCGAGGCGGCGGTGTTGTTGCGTATCCGCTGTGCCAGAAGTTCCGGGTCTTTCGGCGCGCGCGAAATCTCCTCCTCCATGAACTCCTCTATGTCCGGGTCCGGCACGAAATCCGGGTTGTTGCTCAGGTACTCGAAATCCTCCGGCTTCTTATTGGGCATCTTCCTCGTCTCCTTGATGAACGTCTCCTCTATCAGCCGTCAGCCGGGGAAAAGAGTTTCGAGCGAGCGGCTTAAAGGGCGACGAAGATTCCTCTCGCCCGTCGGAGCCCGCTTCGGAGAATAGTAGCGAAGCTGAATGCTGATCGCCCGCACTATAACAAATGCGCGCGAAGCCGGGCAATCGGACGCCCGCTCGCGCCAACCGCTTTGCCCCGTCAAATGCTCCGCTTGACGACACCGCGCGCGCGTCTTACACTAAACTTTGCTCGAAAATAACTCTCTTTCAACCAGCATTCGCCATGCGCCGCCCGCAAGTTGCGCGCCCGGTGCTTTGCGTAATCACCCGGAATCTTATGCCGCATAATCTCTTCAACACGCTTCAGAATTTCACGCCGGCCGAGGGCCGCCAGGGCCAGTTCTACTCGCTGCCGCAGCTCGAACGCGAAGGCGT
>DATFCB010000225.1:0-2396 GCA_035253525.1 Pyrinomonadaceae bacterium
GCGGCGGTGTTATCACGAATAGGACGGGAAAAAGCTCTGAGGCCGGAAGATTGAGGTAGAAATCATGAAAAGCAGACGGCTCACAGTAGTATGTATGGCGGCGATAGCGCTCGTAGGCACGCCGCGGGCCTGGCAGGAGATAGGCAATTTGCTGTCGGCCGCACAGCAGAAGGCCCAACTGAAGTTTTGGAGCATGGTCATGAGGCCCTCCGAACCCGCCGAAGTGGAATTAATCGCGGTCGCAGAGGACGTGAACCCCGCGTATGATGTCTCGCCCTGCCCTGACCAGGCGCGGCAAACCCTTCAGCCCGTGAGCTACAAGGAGGTGCGCGAGCCGCGCCGCGCCGCGTCCGTGCCGAAAGCCCACGCCCGCCGCCAGCGTCCAGAGGCCGGGAGCCTCGCCGCGCGCTCGCGCAAAGCCCCGGCCGAGAAATGGGGCGTCGAGCGCCGCTTGAGGGAGAAGAAAGACACGAACTTTGAATTCAAAGACAAGGACTTTGAATTCCTGGAAGTCGCGGAGAATCTTCCCGCGCCCGCTCGCGTAGCCAAAGCCGCGCCGCAAACGCGCGCCATCCCGGTTGACACTCTGAAGTTCGCGCAGCTCCCGAGCGTGGCCCCCGTCGCCGCAGCCTTCAGCGAGAAAGAGGTCGCGTATCAATTCAAGCTGCTGAAGAGGACGCTCAACGAGAACAGGCTCATCCTGCGCCAGAGAGGCGGCCGCCTCCCTGCGGTCAGGGTCACCACTTCCTTCCCAGCCTCGTAAGACTGCGGATTAGAAGGCAAGCGTCAAGTATCTCTTTGCGATTTTGCGCCTCCAGCGTGAAAATTTCCTCACGCTGGAGGCGCAAAGTCGCAAAGGGGTTGAGTTGCTCCGTCCGTTGAACGCTTTCTTAAATCCACATTCCGCAATTCAAGGGCTGAAGGGTTTGCCGTAAAGCTCCTGGTAGACCCAGCCCATGATGCGCAGTTCGGCCGTGCAGAGGACTTCGAGCCAGCAGCACGTCAGGTACACCCTGCGCCCTATCGCCGTCGGAATCTTCGCAGACTCTTCGACGGTCGAGGGGGCTTCGGCTTCGAGCTTGTACGCCTGTGCCATTTCTTCGTTGGTCTTCACGGCGTCGTCGAGCGCGTTGAGGAGCTGGCTGATCCAGGCGTGAAGCTCCTGCTCGCTGTCGTGCTCGGCGAGAGCCTGCATGACGCCTATGGCTAGACGGTCTTCGGCGTGCTCGAAGCTGTAGACGCCCTCGCCCGAGCCGCGCGCCTGCTCCTGCTTCCAGTGGAAAAGCTCCTCGACCTTGGGGTGCCTGACGACGCCCACGCGCCGGTCGTGGTCCAGGAACCACTGAATTACGTCCGCCAGCCCTGAGGTATTAACGGACCCGCCCCCTTCGCGCCTAAGCGGCGGCGGGGCCGCTGAATTAGAGATAGACATAAGTAACAAGTGATAAGTGATGAGTGATAAGTGATAAGTAAAGACCGTCTTTCTTTTTCTTATCACTTATCACTCATCACTTATCACTGCCTTTTTCAGTTCAAACGAGGCGCGCACCTCTCCGACGGTGTCGCCGCGGCGATTGGTGATGGGGAAGCTGGCGTAGGGGCTGACGGCATCGAGCGCGTCATCCGTCAAGACGCCGAGCTGTCTGAGACTTTCGATGACGACTGTGGGCCTTGCGCGGCGGTCTTCGCCGTCCTCTATCTTGAGCGCCAGCCCAAGGCCGCGCGGCCACTCGGCGCACGGCAGCACGCCCGCCGTGTAAACTCCTTCCGCCCCTACCTTCGAGACGAGACGCCCGCGCGCGGCCTGCATGATGACCGTGTCGAGTCTTTCGGCGCGCCCCCCTATCATCTCCGGGTAAGCGGTCATCGCGGCGACGATGCGCCGGGCAGCATTGCGCGTCGCTTCGTCGAAATCTTCCGGCGGGGCCACCAGCCGCGCGTACATCAACGCCATCGCGCGCACCGTCACGCCGAAAGTCGGCACTCCGCAGCCGTCTATCCCGACGGCTATGTCCTCCACCGGCACGCCCGAAAACTGTGCCACCGCGCGGACGATGTTGAGTTGCACTGCGTTATTCGGCTGGTCGTAAGTCTCTGTGGGCGCGCCCAGGTGCAGCGCGAGCGCGAGCATGCCCGCGTGCTTGCCCGAACAGTTGTTGTGAAGCGCGGTCGGCTCTTCGCCTCTCTCCCTGAGTTCGCGCGCGGCCTCGGCGCTGTACGGCTCGTGCGCGCCGCATTTGAGCGCGCTCGCGTCCAGCTTAATCTTCCTGAGCATTCCCGCCACGGTCTCCGTGTGAATCGCCTCGCCGTTGTGCGAGGCGCAACTGATGGCGACCTCTTTCTCCGTGAAGCCGAAGCGGTCGGCCGCGCCCGTTGCGACGAGCGGGACGGCCTGA
>DATFCB010000226.1:0-4575 GCA_035253525.1 Pyrinomonadaceae bacterium
GGCACGTCGCCCACCTCTGGCTCATCCTTCCACTCGACGCCCTCAATCGTCTCGTTCGTCGTGATGTGAACGTAAGCAGCCTTCGGGTCGAGCTTGATTTCATCCGGCCCTGGCGTGCGCGTGAAGCCGCCGTCGGCCATCGTCGCCGCGATGTTGACGCCGCCCTCGCGCTTGGCCTCCTTCACAGCCTTCTTGCCCCAACTGCCCGTGACGATGTAGTCGGCGCTCCCCTCACGCGGCAGCAGATTCATGGGGATCATAGAGAACTGCAAACTCGCGCCGCCCTGCAAAAAGAGGACGTGGTAATTGTCCGGCAGCCCCATCAACTCGCGCACCCCGCGCTCAGCCCGCCCGATGATCTCGTCAAACGTCTTCGACCGGTGGCTGATCTCCATCACAGACATCCCCACACCCGGCAGACTCACCAACTCGCGCTGCGCCTCTTCCAGCACCGGCAACGGCAACACCGCCGGCCCCGCGCTGAAGTTGAAAATTCTCTCAGTCATTCGTCTTCTCCTAAAAAGTGATAAGTAAATAAGTGATAAGTGATAAGTAAAAGAAAGAAGGTTTTAACTTATCACTTATCACTCATCACTTATCACTGTTTTTCGCATATTTCGGTCTCATCGCTTTGCCCGCGATGCGTGCGACGATCCAGCGCGGGACGAGGCGTTCGGACTCGGTCATGATGTAGTTCGTCCAGCCGGAAATGATGTGGCTCTTCTTTCGCTTCAGACCATTAAGCGCCGTGTCCACGACTTCGTCCGGCGTCTGCGCGACGCGCATCGGCGGCTTGTCGGTTTTGGCCGCCGCGAAAAAGTTGGTCTCCGTCACGCCAGGGCAGAGCGCCATCACGTGCACGCCGAGCGGCCGGTTCTCGTCCCACAAGGCTTCCGAAAAGGAGAGCACGAAAGCCTTGGTCGCCGCGTAAGTCGCCATGAACGGCACGCCCTGAAAGGCGGCGGTCGAAGCGACGTTGATAATTGTGCCACTCTTTCTCTCGCGCATCGGCACGAGGTAAAGGTGCGTCAGCGCGACCAGCGCCTTGACGTTCAAGTCAATCATCTCAAGCTCGCGCTCCACGTCGAGCGCCGCGAAGTCCCCCATCGAGCCGAAGCCCGCGTTGTTGATGAGCATCTCGACTTGCAGCCCGCGCCTCGTCGTCTCCTCAAACAATTTGCCGGGCGCATCTTCTTCCGTCAAATCCGCCGCGACGTACTGCGCGTGGACGTTGTGCGCCTGTGCCAATTCTTCGCAAAGGCTCGCCAGCTTATCCTCCGAGCGCGCGACCAGCACGACGTTCTCGCCCCGCGCCGCGAGCCTCCGCGCGAACGCCTCGCCGATGCCGGAGGATGCGCCTGTGATAAGCGTGGTTTTCATCTATCCTTTTCGGCTAACTTCTAATCTCAAGCAGGCTGAGTTCCAGTATGTCCGGGTTCTCGGCGCGCAGCCGCTCAAGCGTTTCGGCGGGCGGCGCGGCTTCGAGGTTGATGCGTGCGACGGCGGCCTCCGAGCCTTCGAAGATGATGTTCTCCATCTCCTGGACGTTGATGTTGGCGCTGCGGATGGCGTCTAAGACCTGTGCCAGAACGCCTGGGCGGTCCTGGTGGCGGACGACGAGCGTGTGCGTGGCGGGCGTGCGCTCGGCCAGGTTCACCACGTTCGGCACTTTGCCCGTCCCTTTGAAAGTCTGAACGATGCGCACTGTCTCCGCGGCGATGGCTTCCTGCGCCTGGTCTGTCGAAGCGCCTATGTGGTGCGTGCCGTAAAGATTCTCCTCACGGACTATCTCGTCCGTGAACTCGGCCGTGGCAGAGGTCGGCTCCTGCGCGAACACGTCCAGGCCGGCGCGAATCCGGCCCGTCTTCAAGACCTCGCGGAGCGCGCCCTGGTCAACGACCTCGCCGCGCGCCGTGTTGACGAAAATCGCCCCCTCCTTCATCGAGTTGAACACGTCCGCGCCGACGAGCGAGCGCGTCTCGGGCTTTAAGGCGAGGTGCACGCTGACCACGTCCGCGACGCGCGCCACGGCCTGCGGCGTGTCGAGCCGTTCGACGCCTAAAGCCGCCGCACGCTCGGCCGTGAGACTGCGGCTCCACGCGACGACCTTCATGCCGAAGGCGCGAGCGCGCGGAATCATCTCCCGGCCGATTTGTCCTGTGCCAATCAGGCCGAGCGTGCGCCCGTAGAGGCCGCGCGCCTTGGAAAACTCTTTCTTGTTCCATTCGCCGCGGCGGAGTGCGATGACGTTGTCGGCGACGCGGCGGTCGAGCGCGAGAATCAGCGCGAAGGCCAGCTCGGCGACGGCGATGGAGTTCTTGCCCGGACAGTTCGAGACGTAGATGCCGCGCCGCGAGGCCGCCGCCACGTCAATCGTGTTGTAGCCCGCACCGGCGCGCACGACCAGCTTTAACGCGCCCGCCGCGAGCATGGGCTCCGTCACCTTCGTCGAGCGCACGACCAACACGTCCGGGTTCAACGTCCGTATCGCCTCCGTCAGCGCCTCGTCCTTCAAATCGGGCTGAAACGTCACCTGGCAGCCGATGGCCGCCAGGCCGTCTCGGCCCGACTGCTCGAATTTGTCAGCTATGAGTACATGCATAAGTCAGATGTCAGATGCTAGATGTCAGATGTCAGCGACTAGCATCTAGCATCTGACATCTGACATCTGCTGTTAGATGTTGTGAATCAGAATCCCGTCCCTCAGCTTCGGCTCGAACCAGGTTGACTTGGGCGGCATGATGCTGCCCGCGTCCGAGACGCGAATCAAATCCTCTACGGTCGTAGGGTAAAGCGAGAAGGCGACCGCTGCCTTGCCTTCGTCCACCAGTTTTTCAAGCTCTCGTGTGCCGCGTATGCCGCCGACGAAATCTATGCGCTTGTCTGTGCGCACGTCCTTGATGCCGAGGATGGGTTCGAGCAGATGCTCCTGCAAAAGACTCACGTCGAGCGAGGCCACGGGGTCGGCGGTCGCCCGCGCGTCCTCGGCCCTGAGCTTCAGACCGTACCAGCGCTTGACGAAGTACATGCTCCACTGGCCGGGCCTTTCCGGCGTCGGCGGCGCATCCTCTGTCACGTCGAATTTTGTTTTGATGGCGAGGAAAAACTCGCCCGCCGTCAGATTGTTCAATTCGCGGACGACGCGGTTGTAAGGCAGGATGCGCAGTTGATTGTCCGGGAAGATGACGGTCAGGAAAAAGTTGTACTCCTCGTCGCCAGTGTGCGCGAAGCTGCGCTCTTTCAACTCGGCGCGTGCGCGGCCGGCGCTCGCGGCGCGGTGGTGCCCGTCGGCGATGTAGAGCAGCGGCACTTCGCGGAAAGCCTGCACGAAGCGCACCGGGTCCGGGACGCGCCAGACCGTGTGCTGTATTCCGTCATCGGCTGTGAAATCGTAGAGCGCTTCGGTGACGGTCGTCTCCATCACCATCGCGTCAATGTCCGGGACGGCGCGGTAGGTGAGAAAGACCGGGCCGGTCTGCGAGTTTAACGTCAGGATGTGACGCGTGCGGTCGTCCTCCTTGTCGCGGCGCGTGCGCTCGTGCTTGCGAATCGTGTCGTCGTCGTACTCATCAACGGCGCAGCAGGCGACCACGCCGATCTGCTCCTGGCCGTTCATAATCAGCCGGTAAAGGTAGAGGCTCGGCGTCTCTTCCTCCGTGAGCGGCGCTTCCTTGATGAGCTTCTCGAAATTCTCGGCGGCCTTGCGATAGACGGCGTCCGCGTAAATGTCCGTGCCCTCCGGCAGATCAATCTCGGGGCGCGAGACGTGCAGGAAACTTAAAGGGTTGCCGGCCGCAAGCGCGCGCGCCTCCTCCGTGCTGACAACGTCGTAGGGCGGGCTGGCGACCTCCGCGACACGCTCTGGCGGCGGCCGCAGGGCGCGAAAAGGATGTAGGACGGCCACGGATTTTCTCCTTGTAGGGAAGTAATCAGTAGTCAGTCATCAGTCATCAGTAAAAGCAGCTTGTCTTTGCTGATTACTGACTACTGATTACTGATTACCTGATAGCTTTGCGTGTGTAAGACTATCCGCTTACGAGGTTATTTGCCAAGTGCCGGGAGGCTTTGGGGCCGCGCGTGAGTTTTGGCTTTTTGTCGCCGCGCCTTCGTTCGCTAGAATGTGGGCCGTATGAAATCTTAAACTCGTAAATCGTGAATCGTGAATCGTCGGACGTTCTTTCGATTCACGATTTACGATTTACGACCTTTTTGAGGATAAAGCGATGAGTGAGCTTGCGAGCCGCGAGTGCGTGCCGTGCCGGGGCGGGGTGCCGCCGTTGGGCCGCGATGAGGTGGAAAGTCTTCTCAAAGAACTGGACGGCTGGGAGGCGGTCGAGGGCCATCACCTGCTGAAAAATTTCGAGTTCAAGAATTTCCGCGACGCGCTCTCGTTCGTCAACCGCGTCGGCCGCCTGGCGGAAGAGCAAGGCCACCACCCGGACATCTGCTTCGGCTGGGGCTACGCTCGCCTCACCATCTGGACGCACAAGATTGACGGCCTCACCGAAAGCGACTTCATCCTGGCGGCGAAGATTGACAGGCTGGACAACTAATGATTAATGAAAGACGGAGTTC
>DATFCB010000227.1:0-7069 GCA_035253525.1 Pyrinomonadaceae bacterium
GGGAATCTGATGGCCTTCCAGACCGTACAGGAACGCGGGGACGAGCAAGACGGGAACACAGCCCCGGCCGCTTTCGCGGGCGCGCGGCTGCTCGTGGTTGACGACGAGGAGAACTTGCGCATCACGACCGCCGCGATTCTCGAACAGGAAGGCTACGCGGTCGAGACTGCCTCAAGCGGTAACGAAGCGGTCAAGCTCCTCGAAGGCGCGGAGTTCGACCTCGTGCTCACCGACCTGCACATGGACGGCGGCGACGGGCTCTCCGTGCTCGCGGAGATTCGCCGCCGCGCGCCCCTCACCATCTCCGTCGTCCTGACGGGCTTCGCCTCCGTCGAGTCGGCCATCGCCGCGCTCCAACAGGGAGCTTACGACTATCTCGTCAAGCCCTGCGACATTGACGAGATGAAGCACACCATCCGGCGCGGCGTCGAGCACCGTCGGCTGATGCTGGCCGAGCAGGAGGCCAGGGAAAATCTGGAACAGTTGAACCGCGATCTGGAGCGGCGCGTGGAGGAGCGCACCGCCGAATTGACGCGCCTCAACGACGAATTGGCCGAGGCCAACCGCGCCAAGGACATTTTCCTCGCCACGCTCTCGCACGAATTGCGTACGCCGCTGACGCCCGTGCTCGGCTGGGTCAATCTGCTGCGCAACGGGAACCTGGACGGCGACGGCGTCGAGCAGGCGCTCGACGCCATCGAGCGCAACGCGCGGCTTCAGTCGCGCCTGATTGACGACCTGCTGGACATCTCGCGCATCGCCACCGGCAAGCTGCGCTTCGAGCCGAAGCCGACGGACCTCAACAGTGTGGTCGAGGCGGCCATCGAGACCGTCCGCTCTTCGGCCGGACTCCGCCACGTCGAGTTGGAAGTCGCGCTCGCGGACGCGCCGCTCGTCGTCATGGGCGAGCCGGTGCGCCTGCAACAGGTCATCTGGAATCTTTTGTCGAACGCCATCAAGTTTACGGAAGCGGGCGGGCGCGTCGCCGTGCGGGTCGAGGCCGTCGGCCGTGAGGCGCGCGTGGTCGTCGAAGACTCAGGCATCGGCATCTCGCCCGAGTTTCTGCCTTACGTCTTCGACCGCTTCCGTCAGGCCGACGGCTCGCGCACGCGCCGCCACGGCGGTCTGGGCCTGGGCCTGGCAATCGTTGACGCGCTCGCCAAGATGCACCACGGGCGCGTCGAGGCACAGTCGGAAGGGACGGGCCAGGGCTCGCACTTCATCTTCACGCTGCCGCGCGCCGCAGTGAGCGAGCGCGCGGACGAGGCGGAACAGCCGGAAGTCGCGCCGGAAGTGGGCCAGCGGGTCTTGATCGTCGAAGACTCGCCCGACACGCTCTCGTTCCTGAGCGCCATCTTCCAGCAGAAGGGTTGTAACGTGATGGCCGCGTCCAATGGGCCTGAGGCGCTGAGGCTTGCGGCCGAGACCACGCCGACCGTCATCATCTCAGACATAGGGATGCCGGGCATGGACGGCTACGAGCTTTTGCAGGAGCTGCGCCGCATGCCCGGCCTGAATGATGTTCCGGCCATAGCCATCACGGGCTACGCGATGGATGAAGACCGCGAGCGCGCCGCAGCCGCGGGCTTTACGGCGCACGTCGCCAAACCCGTGGACGCCGACGACCTTCTCGCCCTCATCCAGAAACTCACCGCGCAGGGTTGTTAACCGACGACGATGGGAAATGTGCCAGTCAAAGCGCCGTCGCGGGCGTTGACCGAAGCCTCCCTGTCGCGCGGCCTCGCGTATCTCGCGGCCGCTGACCCGGACCTTAAGCGCATCCTCGAAGAACACGGGCGTCCGCCGATGTGGGAGCGCGACGAGGGGTTCCCGACGCTCGTCCTCATCATGCTCGAACAGCAGGTTTCGCTCGCCTCCGCGCGCGCCGCTTACAACCGGCTGATCGCGCACGCCTCGCCGCCCACGCCGGAAAGTTTTCTCACACTCGACGACGCCACCCTTCGGCGCGCGGGCTTCAGCCGCCAGAAGACAGCCTACGCACGACACCTGGCACAACTCATCGTTGAAGGCGAACTCGACTTGCCCGCGCTGGCAAAGATGAGCGACGACGAGGCGCGCGCCGAGTTGCTGAGAGTGAAAGGCATCGGGCCGTGGACGGCGGAGATTTACCTGCTCATGGCTTTGCTGAGGGCGGACGCGTGGCCCGCGGGCGACCTCGCCCTGATGGTGGCGGCCCAGCAGGTCAAGCGACTGCCCGCGCGCCCGACGCCGAACGAGTTGGAGCAACTGAGCCTCGCCTGGAAACCCTGGCGCGCAGTCGCCGCGCGCCTCCTCTGGCATCACTACCTCAACCGACCTCGGTTGCGCAATGCGGATTAAAGAAAAAACCCGGCGCTCGGAATGATTCAACCCCTTTGCGTCTTTGCGCCTCCAGCGTGAGGCGGATTTCTCACGCAAAGGCGCAAAGACGCAAAGAAAAGATTGATGCTTGTCTTCCAATCCGCCCGCATTCATCGTCTCATTCAGGCACGAGCGCGAGGCGAAAGCCCATGAGCGACCACTCGCCTTCGCCCTCGACTTCGTTGATGTAGGAGAAATCATTGGGGGCGTTCGCGCCGACTGCGTAACAGGTCGCGTTGCCTTCGCGGTCGCGGTAGAAGCCCAGCTCAAGAGTTTCCGTCTCGCTCCATTCCGCGTGAAAGAGTGTGCCAATGAGATTGAAGACGGCGGGCGGGCAGACGGTCGCGCGATAACCCGCCGGCATGATCCCGCGCGCGCGCCAGTCCTCGTTGACGACCCTCAAAAATTCTCTCAGACTGAGGTAGTCGTGATCGTAGCGCGTGCCGTTCATCATGCCCGCGCGCCCCATGTAGGGCGCGAGCGGGTCGGCCGACGCGTCGTGGCCGTAAAGCGTGCCGTAGAACTGGCGGTTCTCCGGCAGGTAGCGCGGCTTGACAGTCGTCTCCACCCCGACAAGCGTTCCCTGAAATCTCTCGTGCCCGCTCCTGATGGCGTCTAGGTAACTGGGCTTGTGCTCGCGCGCCTCGGTGAAATCTCGCGGGGCCGTGGGGTAGAGCCGCGCGTAGTAGGAATCGTCGAGCGGGGCCGCGCCCGCCGACGGGACGACGTGCCACTCCATGTGGAAATGACGCAGACCTTCCTCTGCCTCCGCGTCTAACTCAAACTTCGCCGCCTCGGGCGCGATTAGTTCAACATCCGCCTTCAGCCCGAAAAACTCGCGCAGCCTTTCCTCGCGCTCCTGCATCCATACATGCATCAGTCTTCGCCCTCCGACTGTGACATATTCGACACGCAGATATAATGAAATGCAAGCACAAAAAAGCCGTGAATCGTAAATCGTAAATCGTAAATCGAAGAAAACGCTTTTCACGATTTACGATTTACGATTCACGATTCGCGGCTTTTCAGTTGTAACCGACGGCCGCCGCAAGGCGTTTTCAAGTTGAAAGGTTGAGGATAGAGTCCAGGTATGTCTTTTTCATTACCCCCTCGTTCGCTTCGCGCCGCCCCGTTAGCCTTCGTGGCCCTGGTCGTTCTGTTGACGGCCTCGGGCTGCGGGCGGTCCCAGCAAGCGGCGGGAAACAGGACGACCACGACCACGGAGACGACCCGCACTGAAGAGGGCGCGGGCGGGCGCGGTGGTGGCGGCGCTCCAATCGCGGTCACCACGACGAAGGCTGTGGCGCGACAGGTCCCGGCCTACGTGCAGGCCACGGGCAGCCTGAGCGCCAACGAGACTTCTGATGTCGCGCCGCAAACTTCGGGGCAGGTCATTGCGACCCCCGTCAGCGTCGGCGCATTCGTGCGCCAGGGGGCCGTCATCATCCGAATCAACGACAGGGACGCGCGGCTGCGGCTGCAACAGGCCCAGGCCGGAGTTCTTCAGGCGCAGGCCGGAGTTCGACAGGCGGAGGCGCGTCTGGGCCTGCGGCCCGGCGGCAATTTCGATGCGAGCGCCATCCCCGAAGTCCGCACCGCGAGCGCCAATCTCGAACAGGCCCAGGCCGAGTTGCGGTTGGCCGAAGCCAACGAGAGGCGCTACCGCGAGTTGGTCGAGACGGGCGACGTGGCTGTCAGCATCTACGATCAGTACCGCACGCAACGCGACACGGCGCGCGCGCGCGTCAACAGCGCCCGCCAGCAACTCGAAACCGAAATCAACACGGCGCGCACGAGTAACCAGGCCATACAGTCTGCGGAGGCGGCCGTCGCCAGCGCGCGCTCGCAGGTCGCCATCGCGCAGAAGGCCGTGGCCGACACGACCGTTCGCGCGCCTTACGCGGGCTACGTCAGCAACCGGCCCGTGGCCGTCGGCGAATACGTCACGCCCGCATCGGCCGTGGCGACCGTGCTCAGGACCAACCCGATCAAGCTGCAATTGCAGGTCGCGGAAGCCGACGCGCCGTTCATCACGCAGGGCATGGGCGTCTCGCTCGAAGTCGAGGCATACGGGGACAGGAAGTTCGCGGGCGTGGTCTCGGCGGTCAATCCCGCGATTGACCCCGTGTCGCGCGCGGCGACGGTCGAAGTCGAAGTGGAGAACGGCGACAATGCGCTGCGCGTCGGCATGTTCGCCACGGCGCGCATCGTGCGCCAGGGCGCGAGCACCTCCGTCTTCGTCCCGCGCAACGCGGTCTTCGGCGACCAGAATACGCAGTCCTACCGCGTCTTCGTCATACAGGGCGACGTGGCGAAGCTGCGCGTCGTGCAAATTGGCACAGAAGAGGGCGACACAATCCAAATCCTTTCGGGCGTCAACGCGGACGAGATAGTCGCGACCAGCAACCTCGAACAGCTTTATGAAGGCGCGCGGGTGAAAGTACAATGAGTAGTGGTCAGTAGTCAGTGGTCAGTGGTCAGCAAAGACAGACTGCTTTTAACTGACCACTGACCACTGACTACTGACCACTAACAAGCGGAGCTTGTTTTATGCAGAAGTTGGCTGAGATTTGCGTGCGGCGGCCGGTATTCGCGACCGTCATCATCCTGCTGTTGACGGTCATCGGCGGGTTCTCTTTCTTCACGCTCGGGGTTGACCGCTTCCCCAAGATTGACATCCCGACCGTCTCCGTGCAGACGACCAACCAGGGGGCCGCGCCGCAGGAGATCGAGACCGAAATCACGGACTACATAGAGGGCGCGGTCAACACCATTCCAGGCATTGACGAGATGCGTTCCTCCTCTTCGCAGGGGCGCTCTTCTGTCACCATCACCTTCAACCTCGAAAAAGACCCGGACCTCGCGACGCAGGAGGTGCGCGACAAAGTCAGTACGGTCCTGAACCGACTGCCCGAGACGGCCGACCCGCCCGTCGTCAGAAAATCCGACCCGGACTCTCAGCCGGTCCTGGTCTACGCCATCAGCGCGCCGCGCTCCTCGATTGAGTTGACGACGCTCGTCCAGAATCAGATTCAGGAGCGCATCGAGTCGGCCGACGGCGTGGGCGAAGTCGTCGTCTTCGGCGGACGCCAGCGCGAGATTAAAGTCTACGTGGACCCGGACCGCCTGCGCGCTTACAACCTGCCGGTGACGGCCGTCACGAACGCCTTGCGCGCGCAGAACCTAGAGTTGCCCGGCGGCCGCCTCGACGAAGGCGCGCGCACCGTGACCTTGCGCACGCTCTCGCGCGTCACGCGCGTCGAAGATTTCAACGACATCGTCATCACGACGAAGAACGGCTACCCGGTCAAGGTGAAGGACGTGGGCCGCGTCGAGGACAGCGGCGTTGACCCGCAGTCTGCGGCCTCGCTGGACGGCGTGCCTTCCGTCTCGCTCGGCATACGCAAGCAGTCGGGCGCGAATACCATCGCCGTCATCAACGAGGTTAAGCGGCGCATGGCGGAGATTCAGCCGCTCCTGCCCGCGGACATCACAATCGTAGTCACGCGCGATCAGTCGGAGTTCATCGAGACTTCCCTGCACGCCATCGAGGAGCACTTAATCGTCGGCGGCCTGCTCGCCGCCATCATCGTCTTCCTCTTCCTGTGGAATTTTCGTTCGACCGTCATCGCCGCGCTCGCCATCCCGACCTCCATCATCTCTGCCTTCGCGCTCATCGCCGCCTTCGGCTACTCGCTCAACCAGATGACGATGCTCGCGCTCACCTTGATGGTCGGCATCGTGATTGACGACGCGATTGTCGTTTTGGAGAACATCTACCGCTTCGTGGAGGAGAAGGGGATGCACCCCTTCCAGGCGGCGGTCGAGGGCACCAAGGAGATCGGCCTCGCCGTCATGGCGACGACTCTTTCTCTCCTCGCCGTCTTCATCCCTGTCGGCTTCATGTACGGCATCGTCGGCCGCTTCATGTCTTCGTTCGGGCTGACCTCGGCGGCGGCCATCGCCGTCTCGCTCATCGTCTCGTTCACCTTAACGCCCATGCTCGCCGCGCGCTGGATTAAGCCGCCGAAGAAGGCCGTCACTCCCGAGGGCGTGCCGGGCGGGAAGGTCCAAGCGGCGGACGCCGAGGACGACGGGGAGAAGGTGAAGGCGGAGAAAGAGCAAGGCCATTCGTCCAAGGAGGGCCGCTTCTACAAGCCTATAGACCGCTCCTACATGTGGATGCTCAAATGGTCCATGGCGCACCGCTGGATCATCGTTCTCATCTGCGCCATCGCCATAGGGTTCATCGTCCCGCTCTACAACTGGGTCGGCTATAACTTCCTGCCCGACGAAGACGAGTCGGCTTACCAGATAAGTTTGCGCGCGCCGCAGGGGACGAGCCTCCCCGCGACGCAGAGCGTACTCGAAAGAGTTGCGCGCGACGTGCGCGAGCAAATCCCCGGCGTAGATGGCACGCTCGTCAACGCGGGCGGCTTCGGCGGCGGAACGCCAAACGCCGGCTCCGTGCAGGTCAGGCTCAAGCCGGTCGAGGACCGAAAGTATTCGCAGGCGGAACTGATACAGATGACGCGCGACATGATACGCAAGAGAAAGTATCCGAAAGAGTATGTCATCAACGCGTCGGGCGGCTCGTCCATCGGCTCGTCCCTGGGCCAGGGGCGCGGCGGCTCGTCCCTGGGCTTCTTCATCAGCGGCCCGGACATTCAGAAACTGGACGAGTACTCGGACAAGCTGGTCGAGCGCA
>DATFCB010000228.1:0-6814 GCA_035253525.1 Pyrinomonadaceae bacterium
TTTCCCACACGCCGTCCACGCGCGCTTTAAGCCCGAAGAGGTACTAAGAAGGCTATGCAAGAGCAGGATGGCAACAAATTCAACATCAGCGAGCGGCTGGAAGACTTGCGCCGCGAACGCGAGGCGCTGCGCTGGGAAGGCTCATTCCGCGATTATTTCGAGTTGGTCTCTCAGAACCCACGCGTCGCCCAACTCTCACACGCCCGCATCAACGACATGATCCACGCGCGCGGCGTGGAGAAATTAAACGAGGGCACGCGCGACGAGGTGGCGCGCTACAACTTCTTCGCCGCCGAACTCTTCGGCATAGAAGAGCCGATTGCGCGCATCGTCGAATACTTCAAATCGGCCGCGCAGCGCCTTGAGGTCCGCAAGCGCATCCTCCTTTTGATGGGGCCGGTCGGCGGCGGCAAGTCAACCATCGTGACGATGCTCAAGCGCGGCCTGGAAGACTGGACCCGCACCGAAGGCGGCGCGGTCTTCGCCATCAAGGACTGCCCCATGCACGAGGAGCCGCTGCACCTCATCCCGCATGAGTTACGTCCCGAAATCGAGAAGCATTACGGCCTCTACATAGAGGGCGACCTCTGCCCGCAGTGCCGCTACGCGCTGGAGCACGAGTACGGCGGCCGCCACGAGGACGTGCGCGTCCACCGCGTCGTCTTCTCCGAGAAGGAGCGCGTCGGAATTGGCACATTCAGCCCGTCGGACCCCAAGAGCCAGGACATCACCGAGCTGACCGGCTCGATTGATCTTTCGACCATCGGCGAGGTCGGCGTCGAATCCGACCCGCGCGCCTACCGCTTCGACGGAGAGTTGAACATCGCGAACCGCGGTTTGATGGAGTTCGTCGAGATGCTCAAGGTGGACGAGAAGTTTTTGTACTCGCTTCTCACGCTCTCGCAGGAACAGAACATCAAGACCGGGCGCTTCGCCATGATCTACGCGGACGAAGTGATTCTCTCTCACACCAACGAGAACGAGTACATTAGTTTTGCCGGCAACCGCAAGTCGGAAGCCCTGCAAGACCGCATCATCCTCGTCCGCGTGCCCTACAATCTGCGCGTCTCGCAGGAGGAGCGGATTTACTACAAGCTCCTGAACCAATCCGAAGTCCTGCGCAACGTACACATCGCGCCGAACACGCTGAAGGTCGCGGCGATGTTCGCGGTGATGACGCGCCTTGAAGAACCCAAGCGGCAGAACGTGGACATCGTCAAGAAGATGAAGCTCTACGACGGCGAGGACGTGGAGGGCTACAAGTCCAAGGACGTGCGCGAACTCAAAGACGAGACCGTGCGTGAGGGCATGGACGGCATCAGCCCGCGTTACATCATCAACCGCTTATCCAGCGCGCTCGTCCGCGACGGCGTCACCTGCATCAACCCGATTGATGCCCTGCGCGCCATCAAGGACGGCTTCGAGCAGCACACAGGCATCAGCGCCGACCAGCGCGACCGCTACCTGAATCTGATTTCGGCCGCGCGCAAGGAGTACGACGAGCTGGCGAAAATCGAAGTCCAGCGCGCCTTCGTCTACTCGTTCGAGGAGATGGCGCGCACGATGTGCAACAACTATCTGGACAACGTCGAGGCTTACTGCAACAAGGAGCGCATCAAAGACCCCATCACCGAAGAAGAGATGGACCCCGACGAGCAGTTGATGCGTTCCATCGAGGAGCAGATCGGAATCAGTGAGAACGCGAAGAACACTTTCCGCCAGGAGATTCTGATACGCATCTCGTCTTACGCGCGCAAGGGCCGCTCCTTCGAGTACAACTCGCACGAGCGCCTGAAGGAGGCCATCGAGAAGAAGATTTTCGCGGACCTGAAGGACGTGGTAAAGATCACCACCTCCGCGAAGACGCCGGACCCGGACCAGTTGCGCCGCATCAACGAGGTCGTGGACCGTCTCGTCAAAGACGGCGGCTACTGCCCCGTCTGCGCCAACGAGCTTTTGTCCTACGTCGGAACCTTGCTCTCGCGCTAGCGGGTGGAAAAGTCAACTCGTAGGTCAACAACTTCTCGCGCCCGCGCTTTTCTCCCGAAGGAAGGTGCGGGCGTTGAGGTTTAGAGACGTGAAAAAACGATACTGGATGGCGGGGGCGTTGGGGCTTGCGGGCGCGGCTGTGGCCGTCAAGATGCTGCGCCGCCCCGTTGATGTCGTCTGGGACGAGCACGCGGACGCGTTGCACCACGCGGAGCGCTCGCGCTTCGTTGACGTGGGCGGCGTGCGCGTGCATTACCAGGAGGCGGGCGCGTTTGATGCGAAGCCGGTGCTGCTCCTGCACGGTTTCACCGCGTCGAATTTCGTCTGGAAGGACGTGCTCGTGCCGCTGGCCGAAGGCGGCTTTCGAGTCGTCGCGCCGGACCTCCTGGGCTTCGGCTTTTCGGGAAAGCCGCGCGACGGCGAGTACACGATTGGCGCGCAGGCACGGATGGTCGTCGGGCTGATGAATGCCCTGGGGATTGAGCGCGCCGCGCTCGTCGGGAGTTCTTACGGGGGCGCGGTCGCGGCCACCTGCGCGCTGGACTACCCAGAGAGAGTCGAGCGGCTGGTTTTGGTTGACGCGGTCATTAACGACCACGCGAGGAACCGTCCGTTGCTGCGGCTCGCGGCCGCGCCGTTAATCGGCGATCTGGTTTCGCCGCTGATGATGGGCTCGCGCCGGCTCCTGCGCTCGCAGTTGAGGAAAGGCTACGCGCCGGAGAACCGGCACTTGTTTGACGAGACGCGGGCGACGGCGCACCACCGTCCCCTGCTCGCGGCGAGCACGCAGCGCGCGGCCGTCACGACCCTGCGCCGCTGGCGCGCGAGCCGCATCGCAGAGGAGGCGCACCGCATCACGCAGCCGACGCTGCTTGTCTGGGGCGAGGCTGACCCCGTCATCCCGCTCGCGCACGGTCGCCAACTCAACCGCGCCATGCCAGACTCGCGCCTCCGAATCTTCCGCCGCTGCGGTCACATGCCTATGGAAGAGCGCCCGCAAAAGTTCGTCGAAGTAGTGGCACATTTTTTAGGCGAGGGGAAGAAAGAAGCCGGCGCGCTGAGCGCGAAGGCATAAACCTCAATCGTGAATGGCTGACAGGCGTCTTCGATTCACGATTCACGATTTACGATTTACGAGGTTCCAATGTCCATACAACGCAACGACTGGTCATTGCAGCGCAAGGGCATCATTGACCAGGAGCGCCACAAGGAGCGCGTCAAGGAGGCGATCAAGAAGAACCTTGGCTCCATCGTCTCCAACGAGGCGATCATCCTCTCGGACGGCAAGCGCACGGTCAAAGTCCCCATCCGCGCGCTCGACGAGTACAAGTTCCGCTTCGACTACCGCAAGCGCAAGCACGTCGGCCAGGGCGACGGCAAGACGCGCGTCGGCGATGTCATCGCGCGCGAGGGCCAGCCCGGTCAGGGGCAGGGCAGCGGCCAGGCGGGCCAGGACGCGGGCGGCGAGTATTACGAGGCCGAGGTCAACATAGACGAGATCGCCGCGCTCATCTTCGAGGACTTGCAGCTCCCCTTCCTCGAAGAGAAGGCGAAGAAGGCCGTCCAGGCGAAGACGACGCAGTTTAACGAGATTCGCCGCACGGGCGTGATGGCGAACCTCGACAAGCGGCGGATGATTCTCGAAAACATCAAGCGCAACGCGCGCGAGGAGGGGCGCGCTCGCTTCGGCAACGTCAGGAAAGAGGATTTAAGGTTCAAGACCTGGGAAGAGAGTTTGCGCTACGAGTCAAACGCTGTCGTACTCTCCTTGATGGACGTTTCGGGCTCGATGGGTGAGTTCAAGAAGTACATCGCGCGCTCCTTCTTCTTCTGGATGGTGCGGTTCCTGCGCACCAAGTACGACAACGTGGAGATCGTCTTCATCTCGCACCACACGGAGGCGCGCGAGGTCAGCGAGGAACAGTTCTTCACGCAGGGCGAGTCGGGCGGGACGGTCGTCTCAAGCGCCTACCAGTTGGCCCTGGACATCATCAACACGCGCTACAACCCGCGCGATTGGAACATCTACCCGTTCCACTTCTCCGACGGCGACAATTATTACTCCGACAACGAGGAGGCCGTGCGCCTCGCGGACCAACTTATCGAGACGTGCAATCTTTTCGGCTACGGCGAAATCGGCGAGGAGGGGGCCAGCAGCTACCGCCGCTCTTCGGGCGCTCTGCTCTCCATCTTCAACGACCGGCTGCGAAACAAGGAGCGCTTCGTCGGCGTCCGCATTGACGACAAGGAGGACGTTTACCCGGCGCTCAAGCAGTTCTTCGGCCGGCGCGGCGTCGAGGCGTGAGAAAGAATCGGTTAAGGAAACAATACCCGGCGGCAGTTCATTTCCGGGGCGCGAAGGGAGGAAGGCTCTAATGACCGATAATGACGATGAGGAGATGCGAGAGCGGAGTGAAGATGATTCGCCGGGGAAGAATGAGGACGAGTCGGAGCGCAAACTGGAGTTCGTCCTTAATCAGCAGGCGCAGTTCGCCACGGACGCCGAGCACATGAAGGAAGCCGCCGTGCGTATCACGGGCGTCATCGAGCGGCTGACGAACGTGCTCTCCACACTCGCCGACTCACAGATCAGGACGGAGAAAAACGTCGCCACGGTGGTCGAGAACATGACCAAACTGATTGAGGCCCAGGCGCAACTGGCCGAGTCGCAGGCGCACACTGACCGCAGGCTCGACGCGCTGATTGACATCATGCAGGAAGGGCGCGACGACGGGAAGACGGAGAACTGAAGGACGGTAGGTTTCATGCACGACCGCGAAATCAAAGACCTCGAAAAAGCACTCGAACAGATTTGGGAAGTGGCCCGCCAGTTCGGCCTCGACCCGTTCCCGACCCGCTTCGAGATCGTGCCGGCGTCGGTGATGTACGAGATAGGCTCTTACGCGCTGCCCGGCCGCTACTCACACTGGACGTTCGGCAAGGCGTACCACCGCATGAAGACCATGTACGACTTCGGCCTCTCGAAGATTTACGAGGTCGTCATCAACACGAACCCGTCGTATGGCTTTCTGCTTGAGACCAACAGCCCCGTCCAGAACAAGCTGGTGATGGCGCACGTGCTGGGCCACGTTGACTTCTTCAAAAACAACGTCTACTTCTCCAAGACCAACCGGCGGATGGTCGAAAGTGTCTCCACGCACGCCGGCCGCATGACCGAGTACGAATTCAAGTACGGGCGCAAGGCGGTCGAAAAGTTCCTCGACGCCGTGCTCGCCGTCGAAGAGCACATTGACCCCAATTTCTTCATCAAGCGTGAGCGCCCCGAAGAGATTGAACGCAAGCGCCTTCAGCCGAAGCCCGTGGGCCGCTACGACGACCTCTGGCAACTCGGCGAGAAGAAAGAGCCCGAGGCCGTCGAAGAGGAGAAGCCGCCCTCAGACCATCTGCCGGAAAAAGACCTCATCTACTACATCACCCGCAACTCCCCGCACCTCCAACCCTGGCAGCGCGACGTGATGGCGATGATCCACGACGAGATGCAGTACTTCATCCCGCAGATGCAGACCAAAACTTTAAATGAAGGTTGGGCCAGCTATTGGCACTCGCGCATCATGCGTGAGCTTGACCTGACGGACAGCGAGCACATCGAGTTCGCGGACCTGCATTCGGGCGTGGTCTCGCCGCACAAGGGGCAGTTGAATCCGTATTACCTGGGCTACAAAATCCTGGAGGACATAGAGCGGCGGTGGGATAGTCCGAGCGAAGAGGAGCGCGAGAAGTTGGGGATACAGCCCGGCTCTGGGCGGGCGAAGATTTTCGAGGTGCGCGAGCTGGAATCGGATGTCTCTTTCCTGCGCAACTACCTGACGGAGGAGTTGTGCGAGGAGCTTGACCTCTTTGTCTACGAGTTGGTCGAGGAAGAGGAATGGACGATCACGGAGAAGCGTTGGGAGCGCGTGCGCGACCAGCTCGTCTCGAACATGACCAACTTCGGCTTCCCATACATAGAGGTCGCCGACGGCGACTACAACAACAACCGCGAACTCTACCTGCGCCACGCCTACGAGGGCGCGGAACTCGACGGCCGCTACGCGCGCAAGGCGCTCGAACACGTCTACACACTCTGGGGCCGCCCCGTCCACCTCGAAACGGTCGTGGACGACGAGCGCGTCCGCCTGCACTACGACGGCCAGGAGCACGACGAGGATTGAGCGCGGCGCGCGCGAACCTTACGAGAAGCTTGTAAGTTCGTGCATATTTTGAATTTCACTGCAAAAGCGGCGAAGGAATATAAATAGACAGGTTTGAGCAGGGACGCGGAGCGAAAGTGGCCGCCTCCGCCCCGTGACGCCTGCCCCGCCCCCTTAAAAAAACTTGTGACCAAAGTCGTCCCGCGTGCGTCTTACACTTTGATGGCCGGATTGAGGCGCTAATCTCCCCTCATGTCTCTGATCGGGCTCGCAGCAAATCAACATCAAATTGGAGACTAAAAGGGATGAAATTCAAGAGAATCATTACGGGCGCAGTGTTGGCCGCAATCGTCGCGCTCGTGGGCGTCGTCGGGCTGGCGCAGCAGCAGCAGGGGCCGGAGGGCCAGGGCAAGCAGGAGCGCGGCTGGCATCGCGGTGGCCGCGGGATGCGTGGCGGCGGTTTCGGCGGACGCATGTTCGAGAAACTCAACCTGACGGACGCGCAGAAGGAACAGATGAGGCAGATCGCCGAGCGTTACCACCAGGGCTTCAAGGCGCAGCGCCAGGCCGGTCGCGGTGAGCGGCGCGGCGGCTTCGACGCCTTCTCGGGCGGCACGTTCGACGAAGGGGCCGTGCGCGCGGCCGCGCAGGCTCGCGCCAACGCGCAGGTCGAA
>DATFCB010000229.1:0-9284 GCA_035253525.1 Pyrinomonadaceae bacterium
ATGCGCTGCGGGGCGAGGCCGAGGCCCGTCGCCGCGCCGCCCGCGGTCGTGTTCGACGAGGTGACGAACGGATAGGTGCCGTGGTCAACGTCGAGGAGCGTGGCCTGCGCGCCTTCGATCAGGACGGTGCGGTTCTCGCGCGCGGCGCGATGCATGAAGGCGGTCGTGTCCGCGATGAAGGGCGCGAGGCGCTCACTGAGGCGCGAAGTCTCGTTGAAGATTTCGTCGGGGTCGAGGGCCGCGCCGCCGTAGGCGACGATGATGCGGTTGGCGTCTTCGAGGTTGCGCTCGATGCGTGAGCGCAGCACATCGGGGACGAGCGCGTCCGCCACGCGTATGCCGCGCCGCCCGGCCTTGTCTTCGTAGGCTGGCCCGATGCCGCGCAAAGTCGTCCCCACCTTCTCATTGCCGAGGCGTTCCTCGCTCGTATGGTCTAGCGCGCGGTGGTAGGGGAGTATCAGGTGCGCGCGCGAGCTGACGCGCACGCGCTCAGGCGTGACTTCGACGCCCTGCTCGGCTAATTGGTCCGCTTCCTCGAAGAACGCTTTCGGGTCAATCACCATCCCGTTGCCAAGGACGCAAGTTTTGCCGGGGTGGACTATGCCGGAGGGCAGCAGGCGCAGGACGAACGAGCGGTCCCCGACGTAAACGGAGTGACCGGCGTTGTGCCCGCCCTGATAACGCGCCACGATCTCGAAGTGCTCGGCCAAAAGGTCAACGATCTTCCCTTTGCCCTCATCACCCCACTGCGCGCCGACGACAACAATAATCATAAAAAGTGATAAGCGATAAGTGATGAGTGATGAGTAAAAGCATTTAACTTATCACTCATCACTTATCACTTATCACCGCTTCCTCAGCTTGCTTTCCCTAATTTGATGGGCTTCTCGATGAAGTAGAAGCTACAGCTACCGCGCACTTCTTCGAGGTCGCGCTTCTCGATGGGGAAGAGGCGGCACTGGTTGGGGCGATCCTCGTAGATGCCGCAGGTGGTCGTCCCGTCCTTATGCTTCTTCAGAAATGGGCACTTGAACAAAATCTCGCAGCACGCGCCGCAGCGGTTGCACTCGCCGCGCCGGAGCGCGAGCTGTGCGATGACTTCGTCCTTACGGAAGTTGGCGCTGACGAAGCGGCGCAGTTTGCCCTGGGCCTGGCGGGCACGAAACTTGGCGTCCTCAACGGCGCGTGAGCGGCGGGCCGAGGCCAGACGCTCCTCCAAAGACTTGTGTCGCGGGGGGCGACTCTTACCCAACGTTTTCATAAAATCAGATGTTAGACGCTAGGTGCTAGACGCCAGCTCAAACTAACCCCTGACCTCCAGCCTCTAACCTCTGGTTTACAACTCGCGTGGTTTCCCCCTTGAACAGAGAAGTGGCGCGGGACGGGTTTTTTGTCGGAACCGCCCGCGCCACTCGCGCGTCACTCGCCACGTCAGGCGCTCGCCGTGCTGCTGACGTGCTTGTCAATCATCCGTGAGATGGCTTCCTTGGAGGTTGCGCCGACCACCCGCTCCTCCTCCTTGCCGCCCTTGAAGAGGATCAGCGTCGGGATGCCCTTGATGCCGTAGCGCTGCGAGACCGAGGGGTTCTCGTCCACGTTGAGCTTGACGACTTTCGCGGCGCTCGCGTACTTCTCGGCCACGGCCTCGACCGTCGGTGCCAGCATCCGGCAGGGCGCGCACCAGGCGGCCCAGAAATCCACCAGCACGGGCCTGTCCGCTTGCAGAACGTCCTGCTCAAACGAGCTGTCGCTCACTTCGTTCACATGTTCACTCATAACTTGGTTTCTCCTTAAATTCTACCTAAACGAAATCAACGTGAGCGCTCAAGCTCACAGCCAGACGTTAGATGTCCGAGACTAACTATTCGTTCTCTTCCTCTATCCACGGCACCCGCCCTGTCACAATTGCGTCACGGCGCTGTAAAGTTGGACATATTTTCGCGCGGCGACCTGCCAGGAATTGTCGGCGCGCATCCCGTTCGATTGGAGCCTCAGCCAGATGTCCGGCTCGGCGTAACAGTAGAGCGCTTCGTATATTTTATCAAGCATCGCGCCGGCCGTGTAGGGGCCGAACTTGAAGCCCGTGCCGGTCCCCCGGACGCGGTCGAAGTCCTCGACCGTGTCGTCTAAGCCCCCGGTCGCGCGGACGATGGGGACTGTGCCATAACGCAGGCTGTACATCTGGTTCAGCCCACATGGCTCGAACAGCGAGGGCATCAGGAAAATGTCCGCTCCGGCCTCTATCCGATGCGCCAGGGACTCGTTGAAGCCCTTGTAAATGCCCACTCTGCGCGGCGCGTAATCGCGCAAGCCCTGTAGAAAATCCTCGTACTCGGTGGCACCCGAGCCGAGCGCGATGAAGAACGCGCCAGCGTTCAGAATCGCCCCGGCCGCCTCCTTGATCAGGTCGTAGCCTTTCTGGCTCGTCAGCCTGGAAATGTTGGCGATAATGGGCCGGTCCAAATCCTCCGGCAGCATGAACTCGCGGAGCAGCGCGAGCTTGCAGGCCCGCTTGCCTGCGAGGTTGTCCGCGTCGTAATGCGCGGGCAGGTGCGGGTCCGTCGCGGGGTTCCAGACCTCGTAGTCTACGCCGTTCGTGATGCCCACGAAGCGGTCGCTCCGCATGCGCAAGAGCCAGTCCAGGCCGTGGCCGTGCTCGTGCGTCTGAATCTCACGCGAGTAGCGCGGGCTGACGGTCGAGAGCGCGTCGGCCGTCATCAGTCCCGCCTTCAGGGCGGAGGCCGCGCCTTCCATCATGAAGGCGTCGCGCTCTTCCGGGCCAAAACCCAGAATCCAGAGGTCGCCGGGGTCGAACGCGCCCTGGTAGGCCAGGTTGTGAATCGAAAAGATCGTCCGCGTGCGCGAGTAAAACGAATCGTAGCGGCGACGCGCGCTGAGTTCGGCGGAGGCGAAGCCGCCGGGCCAGTCGTTGACGTGCACCACGTCGGGCGGCGCGCCCAGGCGTCTCAGCAGGGCCAGCGAGGCGCGGCAGAAGAAGGCGAAGCGCAGGTGGTCGTCCTGAAAGCCGTAGATCGAATTTCTGGCGAAATACTCCGGCGCGTCAATCAAAAACGACGGCGCACCGGCAGCTTCCGAGTACCAGACCCTTGCGCGGTACTGACGCCCGCGCCAGTCCACGTCCAGGTTGTCAATGATCAATTCCCGCAGGTGCCCGCGCTTAATCTGCTCGAAGAGCGGCAGGACGAGCAGAGCGTCCTGGCCGTTTTCGTTCAACGCTTTCGGGAGAGCGCCGGCAACGTCCGCCAGCCCGCCCGTTTTGGCGAAAGGCACGGCCTCCGACGACAGTATCGCTACGCGCAAGACTCTTCACCGACCGCGCCCGTCCCACAGGGGGCGTCAACCCTAAAGATCAAATTAGCAGAGCGTTGTGCCGAATACTAACAAGAGCAGTGACGAGTGACAAGTGACGAGTGACGAGTAAGAATTTGTTTTAACTCGTCACCTGTCACTCGTCACTCGTCACTGTTTTTTCAGCTTTGCATCGAGGCGAGGAATTCCGCGTTGGACTTGGACTTCTCCAGCCGTTCGAGGACGACTTCCATCTGCTCGACGGGCGAGAGCGGGTTCAAGACCCGGCGCATAACCCAGATGCGGTTCAGGTCTTCCTTGCTGATGAGCAGCTCTTCCTTGCGCGTGCCGGAGCGTTGCAGGTCAATGGCGGGGAAGAGGCGCTTGTCGGAAAGACGCCGGTCGAGGTGGATTTCACAGTTGCCGGTGCCCTTGAACTCTTCGAAGATGACATCGTCCATGCGCGAGCCGGTGTCAATCAGGGCCGTGGCGATGATGGTCAAACTTCCGCCCTCTTCGATGTTGCGCGCCGCGCCGAAGAAACGCTTCGGGCGCTGAAGCGCGTTCGAGTCAATACCGCCGGAGAGAATCTTGCCCGAAGGCGGGACGACCGCGTTGTGCGCGCGGGCCAAACGTGTAATCGAGTCGAGCAGGATGACCACGTCGCGCTTGTGCTCGACGAGGCGTTTGGCTTTTTCAATCACCATGTCTGCGACCTGCACGTGGCGCGTCGGCGGCTCGTCGAAGGTGCTGGATATGACCTCGCCGTTGACCGAGCGCTGCATGTCTGTGACCTCTTCCGGGCGCTCGTCAATCAGCAGGACGATGAGCGTGACTTCCGGGTGGTTCTCCGTGATGGAGTTGGCGATGGTCTGTAGGAGCATCGTCTTGCCGGTGCGCGGCGGCGCGACAATCAGGCCGCGCTGCCCCTTGCCGATGGGCGTCACGAGATCAATGACGCGGGCCGAAAGATTGTCTTTCGAAGTCTCCATCTTGAGCTGCTCATCCGGGTAGAGCGGCGTCAGATTGTCGAAGAAGACTTTCTCGCGGGCCATGTCCGGGGCCTCGAAGTTGATGGCCTCGACTTTGATGAGTGCGAAATAGCGCTCGCCCTCTTTGGGCGGGCGGATTTGTCCAGAGACCGTGTCGCCCGTGCGCAGGTCGAACTTGCGAATCTGCGACGGGCTGACGTAGATGTCGTCGGGGCCGGGCAGGTAGTTATATTCCGGGGCGCGCAGGAAGCCGAACCCGTCGGGCAGCGTCTCAAGGACGCCCTCGGAGAAGATGAGACCGCTCTTCTCGGTCTGCGCGGCGAGGACTTTAAAGATCAGTTCCTGCTTGCGCATGCCTGTCGCGCCGGGCACGTCCATGCCCTTGGCAATCTGCGTGAGCTTGGAGATGGACATCTCTTTCAGCTCGGACAGGTTGAAGATGTCTTCGCCCTTCGACTCGCCTCTGGCCTCTTTGGCCGCGGGCTTTGTCTCCTCGGGCGCTTCGGCCGTGGCGGTCGTGGTCGTCGTGGCCGCGCCGTTCTCTTCGGGTGCGGTCGTGCTGCTGGTTGCGGCGCTGCTCGCGCGGCTGCGTGGTGTACGTTGTGACATTTCAGTTCTTCTCTCGCGCGGCCCGCTGAATACGGGGCCGCTCGTCTCTCTCGCTTATCTTTCGACGGCCAAATCAAAAAGGCCGTGCTGCTGCTGTTGTTGTCAATTGATTAATGCCGATGCTGTAGAATCGGGAATGAAATTTACGGTTGCGCTAATCAGTCTGGCAGGTGCGTGTGGGGCTACCCTCTCACATTCAAAGGCGAGGAGGCGGATGACGGTGCAACTCTGCCCAACTGTCTCACGTCTTCGGGAAGCCGGTCAAGCGTTCCTGAAATTTAGGGGCCTCGGTTCGATGCAACGCGCGTCCGGCGCGTGGCCCGTGGGAATTTTTGAAATCTTGCTTCGCGATTTTTGATCTTTGATTGAAGGCGGACGAGGATTTAAATTCACCTTCAAATCGCAAATCAAAAATTAGAAATCAAAAATTCGCTGTCGCTTCTTCGATAGCTCGCCAAACTTGTTCGCGTCCCTTACCGGTCGTGGCCGAGTAGGTGATGACGCGGTCCGCGTCGAGCGCCCTTTTGACCCGCTCAAGATTTTTCCGCAACTCGTTATTAGAGAGCTTGTCGGACTTCGTGGCAACTACGACGCGGGGCTTCGCATGAGCAGCGAGCCACTCGTTAAGCTGCACATCCAATGTCGTGGGTTCGTGACGCGAATCTACGATCTGAATTGATAGCACAAGCTGAGGGCGCTTGGCAAGGTAGTTTGTCGCCATCTCCCCCCATGAAGCCTTGATTAAACGAGGGACGCGCGCGTAGCCGTAGCCCGGCAGGTCAACGAAACGCAAACGATTATTGATCAGGAAAAAGTTTAAGCTCTGCGTCCTCCCCGGCGTCGAAGAGGTGCGCGCCAGCCCGCGCACGCCCAGCAGGGAATTAATCAGGCTGGATTTCCCGACGTTCGACCGCCCCAGGAAGGCCACCTCCGGCCTTTCATCCCGCGGCCAATGCTCCTCCTCGAACGCGCTCTTGACGAATTCGGCGCTGGTAACTTTCATAAGGGATGAGGGATGAGGGAGGAGGGATGAAAAGGGTTGAGTGAACAACTCATTGACTTACTGCTTCAACGAGCTTTCACTTCATCCCTCATCCCTCATCCCTCATCCCTTTTATCCTGCCTGCGCTTTGGCCGCGGCCTCGGCGCGCATGGCCGCCATTTGTTGGAACCGCTCGCGCAGGGCTTCCAGAGATTCTTTCGCGTTCGGTTCGCTCATGATGAGTTTCTCAAGATTCCCCATCCCTCTGGGGTTGTTGAAAATCGTTCGCAGTTCCGCGAGGAACGGCTCAATCTTGGCGAAGACGACCATGTGCTCGCCGTTCGCTTCGTTGAACATCTCCTTATCAATCGCGCCGCGATTCACGAGCGTCGCCGCCATCTCCCAGTAGGACGTGACCATGCGGTAGTATGCGCTGTGCTCCCCCATGAAAGTATTAATGATGTCCTGTGCGCTCGTCGGGTTGAACCAGATGAACCAGTCGCGCGCCTTGCGCATGACCTCCTCGCGGCGCAGTTCGTACAGCTTCAGAATCAAATTCGCGTCTTCGTACTTTTCACTCATACGGGGTCTCTCCATTCAAAAGGGGAGCGCACCGCGCCGGGGGAATGTCGGGCCAGAACTCTCGGGCGGATCGCGCTCGCGGTCTGTTGGTTTGATTACTGCCACCCGGTTAAAAGGCGGCCGAGCGAGGGGATGGACGAACTAAAAAGCAAAGCGTTTGAAGCGGCGGGAGTGAAGCAGGCTTGATGCTTCTTCACTCCCGCCCTGTGACTTTATTCGGCGATGGTCTGCACGCCCTGCGAAGGCTGGTCGGTTGACCAGAGCGGGGGCGTCTTCGATTCGTCAACGGCTCCCGCGTCCGTCGGGCAGGCGTCTTCGAGCGCCAGACTGAGGACTTCGTCAATCGTCTCGACGAGGTTGATGTCCATCACGTTGCGCACTTCTTCCGGGATTTCGATCAAATCCTTCTCGTTGTCCTTCGGCAGCAGGATGGTCGTGATGCCGAAGCGGTGCGCCGCCATCAACTTCTCCTTGACGCCGCCAATGGGCAGCACCCTCCCGCGCAGAGTAATCTCGCCCGTCATCGCCACGTTCTTGCGCACGGGCACGCGCGCGAGCGCCGACGCCATCGCCGTTGCCAGCGTGATGCCAGCGGAAGGGCCGTCCTTCGGAATCGCGCCTTCGGGAATGTGTATGTGCAGGTCGCGCTTGCGTATGAAGTCCAGGCTCATGCCCAGACGCTCGGCGCGCGCCTTGATGCAGGTCAGGGCGGCCTGCGCGGACTCCTGCATCACGTCGCCCAATTTGCCGGTCAGCGTCACACCGCCGCGCCCCTTGACGAGCGTGGCTTCGATTTGCAGCACCTCGCCGCCGACTTCCGTCCATGCAAGGCCGGTCGCCAACCCGACTTCGCTCTCGGCCGCGACGCCCTGCTGGCGGAATTTCACAGGCCCCAGCATGTCGCGCACACGCTCGGCCGTGACGACATCTTTAAAATCTTCGCCCGCGTTCTCGGAGACGAGCTTGCGGGCCACCTTGCGCATGCACGAGCCTATCTCGCGCTCAAGGTTGCGCACGCCTGCCTCCCGTGTATAGTGGCGGACGATCTCTAAAATTCCGTCCTCCGTGAACTCGACCTGCTCCGCCTTAAGGCCGTTTGTCTCCGCCTGCTTCGGCACGAGGTGGCGGTTCGCAATCTCCAACTTCTCGCGCTCGGTGTAGCCGGACAGCCGAATAATCTCCAAACGGTCCTGCAAAGGCGGCGGGATCGTGTGGAGCACGTTCGCCGTCGCGATGAAGAAGACGCGCGAGAGGTCATACTCTACGTCTAGGTAGTGATCCTGGAACGTGTTGTTCTGCTCCGGGTCTAAGACTTCGAGGAGCGCGGAACTGGGATCGCCGCGGAAGTCAGCGCCGAGCTTGTCAACCTCGTCGAGCAGGATGAGCGGGTTAATCGTCCCGGCCTTCTTCATCATCTGTATGATCTGGCCCGGCAGCGCGCCGATGTAGGTGCGGCGGTGGCCGCGAATCTCCGCCTCGTCGCGCACGCCGCCCAGAGAGAGGCGCACGAACTTGCGGCCCGTAGCACGCGCGATAGATTTACCCAAAGATGTCTTGCCGACTCCCGGCGGCCCGACGAAGCAGAGGATGGAACCCTTCGGGTTCTTAACGAGCTGGCGGACTGCCAAATATTCGAGGATGCGGTCCTTAACCTTTTCCAGCCCGTAGTGGTCTTCGTTCAAGACCTCCTCAGCCTTGCCCAGGTCTTTAATCTCTTTCGACTTCTGCTTCCACGGCACGCTCACCAACCAGTCAATGTACGTGCGCGAGACGGTCCCCTCGGCGGACATCGGCGGCATGGCTTCGAGGCGATGCAGCTCCTGCATGGCCTTCTCCTTGGCCTCGTCCGACATCCCGGCCTCTTCGATCTTTTTCTTCAGCTCTTCCAGCTCGGCCTTTTCGTCCTTGCGGCCCAACTCCTTGTGAATCGCCTTGATCTGCTCGTTGAGGTAATACTCCTTCTGCGCCTTCTCCATCTGCCGTTTGACGCGCGTCTGGATGGTGCGGTCGAGTTGACGCTTGTCTAGTTCCGTCTCAAGCAGTTCGACGAGCCGCTGCAAGCGCGCCTGCGTCGAGAAGATTTCCAGGAGTCCCTGCTTGTCCTCGACAGAGATGCGTAGTTGCGAGGCCAGGGCGTCGGCCAGGTGCGACGGGTCCTGATTGCGCAGGGCGGTCTGGAGCGCGTCCGTCTGCGCGTCGGGCGCGAGGCGCAGATGCTGCTCGACCAGTTGATTGATCTTCTGTATGAGTGCTTCGACGCGCGGCCCCTCTTCGCTGACGGCGGGCGCGCGGCGTATGAGCGCCGTGAAAGCGCCGTCGTTGTTCTCGACGCGCACGGTGGTAGCGCGCTCGCGGCCCTCGACGACGACTTTAATCTGCCCGTTCTCCTGCCGCTGCGATTGCAGTATGCGCCCCAGGGTTCCGACGCCGTAAATCTGCTCGGGCGTAGGCTCGTCCACGCTGGCGTCGTGCTGCGTGGCGAGGAAAATGGTCCGGTCTGTTGCCAGAGCCTCTTCGAGGGCGCGCACGGAGCCGGGCCGTCCGATCTTGAAGGCGACTTTGGTGAAAGGGAAAATAACGACATCGCGAATCGGCACCATGGGGTAGCGCGCGAGGTCCGAGGGCGTGCGGTCTGAATATTCTTCCATAACTCTATTTTACTGTGTCAGCCGAAAACTTGTTGCCTGTGAAGAAGGGCGAGCCGATTGACGCCGTCTCGCCCTTTCCTGTTAACCAAGTTAATTGTAGACCCAAGGCAAGCAAAAGTAAAAAGGTAAAAGAAGGAAGGCAATTAACCCGCCCCTCCGCTC
>DATFCB010000230.1:0-6785 GCA_035253525.1 Pyrinomonadaceae bacterium
GAGCCGCTGGTCGAAGCCGCCGTCAACGCCCACGGACTGCTCCGCGCGCAAGACGGGGTCGCCGATGCGCTGCGGCACGCCGACGATTACGGCCTCGCCGAAACGCTCGAAGAGCGAGGGCGCGCGAAAGCCGTTGCCGACGTGCGCGCGCAGCTTCGTCCCCGTAGAGCGTATGAAGTAGGCGATTGCGCCGTCGCCCGTGACGGAGCTTTCCGCCTCGATGCCGCCCAAAGCTCCGGGCCGCGCCGCCGCGCTGATTCTGTAAAACTGCCCGCGCACACCGAGCGAGATTTGCAGGCGGTCGTCGAGCAAAAAGATTTGATCCTGACCGAAGACGGCGAACGTGCGCTGGCGGTCCGTCGTGCTGTTCAGGAACGAGAAGGAAGGAATTGACTGCTGGAAAAATGTCTCGCGCTCGTACTCCATCCCGGCCGTCAGCAAATTCGCGCGGCCCAAACGGAAGTTGGCCCGCGCGTCCAGAGTCGAGGTCGAGCCGTTGTTCGTGCTGTTGAACTCGAAATCGCCGAACGGGAAGAAGGAGACGAAGCGCGGGTCAACTGCCGCGCCGTTGTAATTGCGTCGGCGCGACGAGACGTGCTGGAAGGCGACGCTGTAAGAGAAAATCTCGTTGACGCGCTGCGAGAGCCGCACGCTCCCGACGAGCAGGCGGTTGCGCCGCCCCTGGTCCGGGTTGTTCGTGTCGGGCTGGAACGTGACGCCCTCGACGGCGCGCGGGTATTGTTCGCTTGAAGAGAAGGCCGGCGCGAGCGCGAACGGATCGCTGTTGGTCCGCGCGTTGGAAATTGTGCCATAAAAATTGGCGCTCAACTGGACCGAAGAATTCGCGTCGAACTGGAAACGCGCGCCGCCAGCCGTCGCGCCGTACTGGTCGTCGCCATCAACGCCGCGCCGCACGTCCACGCGCGTCAGCCCGAAGCTGTAGCCCGCGCGCCTGCCGATTCCGCCGGAGCCTTGCACGCGTTCCCGCGCGAGTCCCAGGTTCCCGCCCTCCGCGCTTACTTGAAATCGCGCGTCGCCAGCGCCGGCTTTTGGCACAAGGTTGATGACGCCGCCGATGGCGTTTGTGCCGTAGATGGAGGAGCCGGAGCCGCGCAGAATTTCGACCCGGTCCAAATCCGCGGGCAGCAGGTCCGTGATGAAAGGCAGCGCGGAGCCGTTGATGTCCGCCGCGTCGCGCACGCGCAGGCCGTCGAGCAAGATGGCCGTGTCGTAATTTCTCTGCCCGCGCAGGCGCAAGGAAGTTAGCGCACCGTAAGAGCCTTGCTGCTGGACGCGCACCCCCGGCGTGCCGCGCAGCGCCTCGAAGAGAGTCAGTTCGCGTTTCGCCTCAATCTGTTCTTCTTCGACGAGCGTGACGGCTTTGGAGACTTCGTCGGCGCGCTGCGGCGTGCCCGTGGCGACGACGACCACGTTCTCGCTGACCGCCGCGACGGGGAGCGCGAAATCCTGTTCAACTTTTTGGCCCACACGGACGCGCACTTCGTCCGAGGTCGCGACGGCGAACCCGCGCGCCGCGACTTCCAGCATGTAGTCGCCCGCGGCCAGACGGTCGAAACTGTAAACGCCCGCTTCGTTCGTCTGCGCGGCGAGCCGCAGCCCCTCGCGCGAGCGCAAGGTCACCTGCGCGCCCGCCAGCCCCGCATCCCGCTCGTCCGTCACGCGCCCTGTGATAATTGCCCCGCTGCTTTGAGCGAAGACGATTGTTGAAGATGAAAAGAGAAGGATGAGGAGAGCAAAGATGCTCGCCACTCGTGTTTGCGAGACGGAACTAAACGCCCCGTCGCGTGGTGTGTCGTGTCTCATGTCTAGCTTCTCCTGCCCGTCGCAGTACGAGCCCGAAATTGAGCGCCGGACAGGTCTCCTGACTCGCGGCTCTGATTCCATGACAGAATCGCCTGCGCTTCACGCCTTCCCGCTAACGAAGGGATGAGGGATGAGGGATGAGGGATGAAGTAAAAGCCGTGAATCGTGAATCGTGAATTGTGAATCGAAGCACGCTTCTTTCTTTGACGATTTACGATTTACGGTTCTTTTTCATCCCTCATCCCTCATCCCTCATCCCTCCTTCTCACAGTGGCTTGATTTTGGAGCGCAGTCACCGCTTACAGTTGCGCGGGCAGTGGCGGCTTTTCACCGCCTTCCCTTATCCGGCCGCCCGTCTGTTTTAGAACTACCGGCGCGCTTCGTGCACCGGCGTGATGCGTGGCGCGCCCGTGACCGGGTGTGCGTCCACTAAAACCTGAATCTCGAAAACTTCGCGCAAGACCTCAGGCGTCAAGACCTCGCGCGGCTGGCCCACCGCGACCGCTTGTCCGCCCTTGAGCAGCATGACGCGGTCTGCAAACTCCGCCGCCAGGTTGATGTCGTGAGTGACGACGACCGATGCCGCTCCGTTTCGGTCGCAGCGCGCGCGCACCAGCCGGAGCAGCGTCGCCTGGTGTGCCAAATCCAGGTTCGCCGTCGGCTCGTCCAGGAGCAGGATGCCCGCCTCTGTCGCCAGTGCGCGCGCGAGCACGGCGCGCTGGCGCTCGCCGCCCGAAAGCTCGCTCATCAAACGCGCCCCGAACTCTTCCAGCTCAGTCTCGCGCAGGACTTCCCACGCGACCGTCACGTCTTGTTCCGTCTCCCAGCCCCACGCGCTCACGCTCGACCAACTGTAACGACCGCCGAGCACGAACTCCATCACCGTCACGGGAAACCTCAACTCCGCCTCCTGCGCCACGACCGCGATGCGCCGACCGACAACGCGGCGCGCGAAACTGCGCAGCGGTTTTCCGTCCAGCAAAATCTCTCCGCTCGCAAGGGCAAGCGCGCCGTTCAGCGCCCTCATCAAAGTTGACTTCCCCGCCCCGTTCGGCCCTATGACCGCCGTCACCTCGCCCGCGCGCGCGCGCAAACTTACGCACGCGACCGCCACGCGCTCGTCGTACTTCACGCTGATGTCAAGGGCTTCGAGCATGCTCAACCTCTGCGCAGTAAGAAGACGAAAAGCGGCGCGCCGATGAGCGCGGTAATCGCGCCGACGGGCAACTCGCGCGGGGCGATGACGGTGCGTGCCGCCGTGTCGGCGACGACGACGAAGAGAGCGCCCGCAAGGGCCGCCGCGGGGACCGCCGTGCGGTTGTCGCCGCCCAAAGAGAGTCGGACCAGATGCGGGACGACCAGCCCGACGTAACCGACAGACCCCGCGGCCGCGACCGACGAGCCGACCAGCAGACTCGCCGCCAGAAAGACCGTCAGCCGCACGCGCCCGACTTCGACGCCTAAATCGAAGGCGTCACGCTCGCCCAGCATCAGCAGATTCAGTGAGCGCGCGTTGAGCGCGATTACGATTGTGCCAATAACGGCCGCGACGATTGCCACCACGAGTAGCTTAGAGCTTGCGCCCGAGAGGTCGCCAAGCAGCCAGAAGGTGAAGGCGCGTATGCGCGTCGCGTCCATCAGCGTCGTGATGAAGACGATGGCTGACGAGAGAAACGTCGTCACAATCACGCCCGCCAGGATCAGCTTTTCGGGCGACGCGCCCGTGCGCCCGCGCGCCAATCTGTAGACCAGGAAAGTCGAGGCGAGCGCGCCCGCGAAGGCCATCAGGGGACGCACCCACTCGCTCCCCTCCTCGCCCGCGCCGAAGAAGACTAAGGCAATCATCGTCCCGACCGCCGCGCCGTTCGAGATGCCCAGCAGGTAAGGCTCGGCGAGCGGGTTTCTTAAAAGCGCCTGGTAGCCCGCGCCCGCGCACGCCAGCGACGCGCCCACGCTCGCCGCGAGCAGGATGCGCGGCAGGCGTATGTCGAAGAGGATGGCTCCCTGCTCCGGCGTCAGGCCGCACGACGCGCCGCCGCCCGTGAAGAGCGCGCAGAGCGACGAAGCGATTGGCAGACGCTCAGCACCGATGACCGAAGCGGCGAGGATGAAGAGAATCAGCGCCGCCCCGAGCGCCAGGCAGACGAGCAGCGTGCGCCTCAGCGTCGAGCGCGCGCCACGCGGCAGAGCTGCCCTTTCATCAATCGTCATCGTCTTCATCGAGAATCGCCGTTCAGAAAACTTCCGGGTGAAGCGCGCGCGCCATCTGTTCCAGGCCGTCTACGAGTCTGGGTCCGGGGCGCGAAAGGTAGTCGCCGTTGATTTCGTAGACGCGCCCCGTCCTGGCCGCCGGGGATTTCTGCAACGCCGGGGCCACCTCCATCTTCCCGCCGCCAGCCGCCATGACTATCGCTTCGGGGCGCGAGGCGAGCGCCGCCTCGTCGCTGTAGCGCATCCACTCGCCTTCCACCTCCGCGGTCACAGACTTTCCGCCCGCGCGACGAATCAAGTCCGTGATCCAGGACTTCTTGCCGGCAGTCCACAGGGGCTGCGGCGAAACTTGATAAAAGACCGTGACGACGGGCCGCATGAGGACGGCCTCCTGCACGGTCGCGGCGCGCGCGCGCAGCTTGTTGACGAGCGTTGCGGCCTCGTCCTCGTGGCCCAAAAGCGCGCCGAGCGTCCTGATTGACTGAAAGACTCCTTCGAGGTCGTGCGGGTCCGTGACGAAGACGCTGATGCCGCGCTCGTCCAGTTGTTTGGTGAAGGTTTCGAGTTGCGAGGCCGTGGAGACGAAGATGACTTCGGGCCGGAGCGCGATGATGCGCTCGATGTTCGGCTGGAGCGTGTCGCCGACTTTCGCGACCTGTTTGGCCTCCGCAGGGTAATCACAGAAGGTCGTGTTGCCGACGAGAAGGTCGCCGGCCCCGACGGCGTAAACTATCTCGGTCAGGTTCGGCGCGAGCGTCACGACTCGCGTCGGCCGAATTGGCACACGCACGCTTCTGCCCGCCTCGTCCGTCACCTCGCGCGTCGCGGTCGCGGGCGGCGTCGGCCCGCTTTCACGGCGCGGCGAGCAGGAAGGAACGAGCGCGCACGCGATTAACGCGAGCGCAAAGATTATTCTGGTTCGATTTGATTGAGACAAAAAAAGTCCCGTCGCTTTCCTGCGCCTTTGGCGAAAGGCTGACAGGCTGGCGACGGGACTTTCACTCAAGCAGGAGAAAGATAGAGACCCGGCGTGCGGCCTGAACACCTTGACGCGAGGCGCTCAAAAGGCTGCAAAAGCAACGTCAACGGGCAGGTCTCCTGGCTTAGAAATGCAAAATGAAAAATTGAAGCTGAAACCACATTTAAATAAAAAGTGGTTCTCCGCCTCCATTTTGCATTCCTTCACAGTGGCGCGACCGCGCGGGATTTACACCCGCTTCCCTATTCTCCCCGCTCTGTTGCACGGGGCACCCGGACGCTTCTTTCTGAAAAGAACGAAGGAAATACACATTCCCCTTTGATTGCGGCGCGGACGTTATCACGCCTGCGTGGGAAAGTCAAAAGGCAGTCGGTCAGCCTCGAAGGATGAAGCGGCGGGCGTTCGGCTTAAAGCCTACTGCTTCTGGCCGGTCCTCAGGTGTTTCGTCGTCCCTTCGGTGACGCTGAAGCCTGGGGTGATGAATTCGGTCGTGTCGGCCGGGCGCAGCGAGCGAGGCTCCGGGCCGCCGTCTATTGCGTCAGCTTTCGCCGCTAGTTCTTTCGCCGTTCCCCGGCCGAGCTTTTTACTGACGACCAGGCCGTTAATCAGCAGTCCGACGCCAACGCAGAAAGGGATGATGCCGGCGAGCCAGACGCTCTTGAGAATCTCCGCGGCCTCCGGCGGGACGCCCCCTGCACGGATGACGGCCGGCATAAAGAAGTAGAGGAAGACCATCAGGCCGACGCCGACGCAGCTCGTGATGACGCCGCCTTTGACTTCGTTGGCGCGTCGCACCTCCGGGTCCATGCTCCGCTCAAGCTCGTACTTGCGCTTCTTCTTGACCTCCTCGGAGAGGAACATCTCCGCGACCCACGTCTTGCCCCAGTCGAACTTCTCGTCCGTCTCGCGCGTGGCGACCACCTTGCGCACAGCACTCAGATTCGCCCCGCACATGTTGCAGAACTTCAACTCGTCACTCGGATTGGCCCCACATTGCGGACAGTACATAAGTCGCTCCCGTCAGACGTTTCGCGAACTAATACGAGGATAAAAGGCGTTGGGTTCTTGGATAACAGCGGCCGTCATAATGCTTCGCGCGGGATTATGAAACTTATGGTGACTGCCGCGCAAGTGTAAGTCGCGGCACGCCCGACTTTTGCCTCCGCCCGGCCTGGTCGAGTAAGATGCCTTTCGACATAATCCTTTCCTTGAGGAGCACTCTCTGTAGATGATTAAGACTGTGGAGTGGACGGACGAAGGCGTGCGCATGCTGGATCAGCGCATCCTGCCGACGGAAGAAAAGTATCTGATGCTGCGCTCGTACGAGGAGGTCGCGGAGGCCATCAAGAAGATGGTCGTGCGCGGCGCACCGGCCATAGGCGTCTCGGCTGCGTTCGGCCTCGCACTCGGGGCGAAGCAGTCCGTAGGGACTTCTGTGGCCGACCTCGAATTCGATTTCGACTACATGTGCGACGTGATGGGGGCGACGCGGCCCACGGCCGTCAATCTTTTTTGGGCCATCGAGCGGATGCGCGGCCGGTTCCGGCGGGCGAAGACCGAGACGGCGGACGTGGAAGAGATCAAGCGGCAACTGGTCGAAGAGGCGCGCGCCATTTTTGATGAGGACGTGGAGGCCAACCGCAAACTGGGCCGCTTCGGCGGCGAGTTGATCCCGGACGGCGCGACCGTGCTGACGCACTGCAACGCGGGCGCGTTGGCGACGGCAGGCGACTACGGCACGGCGCTCGGCGTCATACGCGGCGCGCGCGAC
>DATFCB010000231.1:0-3122 GCA_035253525.1 Pyrinomonadaceae bacterium
GTGCGCTGCGCCGAGACCATGAAGGGGCCGATGGTCCTCAGCTACAGGCCGCCCTCGAAGGCCACCATCCTGCTCGACACCGGGAGGAGCGGCAAACCCGACGAACTCACCGTCCCGCTGCCCGGCCTCGTCATGATCGGCGTGGACACGAAATACTACCTGTGGTCAATTCAGGGCGATAACTTCCAGCCGAACGCCGTCCTCTTCAACGCCCCGTTACCGAACATCAACACGGACGCCTCGATTTGCTTCGGCAGCAATAAGGTGGGACGCGCCTCCGGGCAGTCGATGGCGAAGATCTGGGAGCTGTTCTGGGCGAGCCCCTTCTCCGACCACGCCGTCCAGGGCAAGTCGCAGAAGAACCTCAAAGACATCCGGCCCGTGCTCCGCGAGCTGGCGAAGGGGCGCGGCAAAAACAAGTACCCGCCTTTCGACCTCGTCAAGTTTAACCACGGCACGACGGTGGGCAGGGCGTGGGAGAGCATCGTCAACCACGGGAAGGTTTACTGAGTTGGAGGCCGGGAGACGACCAACATGACAGTCGAAGATTTCGGGCTGCCCGACAACATCATCAAGTACCTCATCGCGCGCGAGGACGAAGAGCTTCCTCCCTGCACCGCGCTCAAGTGCGAGTACATCATGTCTGCCGGGGGGCTGATGGTGCGCGCCAGGCGCGAGGGGCTGCAAGTCTGCGTCCCCGTAGCGCCGACAGAGGCCGACATCCCCGGCCTCGGCTTGATCGAGCCTTACGCCACGTTCGACTACCCGCGCGTGCCCGAAGAGTTAATCACGGAGATGGTCGCGCGCTCCCGGCGCGCCTGCCGCGGCGAGCGGGACGAGGAATTCGTCGAATCGCTCTTCCACCTCAACTACGACGAGGCGCGCGGCGGGTGGCTACTTCACGAGCCGCCGCAGGAGCGCCGCCACAGCGCCGTCAAGCCGCGGGAAGACGGCGCCGACTCTTCCTACGGCTCGGCGCTCATCGAGATCCACGTCCACCCCGAAGTGGTGCCGCACTTCAGCGAACAGGACGACGAGGAGGAGAGCGGCAAGTTCCGCGTCTTCGGCATCATCGGCAACCTCTTCGGCGACGTGCGGCGGCTCCGCATCAGGGTCGGCGTCCACGACCACTTCTGCGAAGTCCCGGCACTGTGGCTCTTCGAGCTGCCCGACGACGTACTCGATTGCGTCGAGGAGGAGGGCGGCGCAGTCGCGTCCGCCGGCGGGTTCGACCTCATCTGCGGGAGGGACTCAAATGCCTCCGTCTAACAAGTCAAACGTCTTAGCGATGCCCCGTCGCGCCCAGCGCGGCCGCATCGCCCTGCCGCCGGAGCCCGACCTCGACCTGAGCCACCTCGACGCGGCGACCGTCATCACGAGGAACTACCAGACGATTCGGTTTGTCCAGGTGGGAGCCGGAGGTAATGGGAGCTTCCTGGCCTACAACATCTCGCGCCTCGCGGCCGTACTCGAGGAGACGGGGCGCACGGTGAAGTTCGTCATCATCGACCCCGACCGCGTGGAGGAGGGCAACGTGCCCCGCTCCAACTTCAGCGAGAGCGAGATCGGGGCGTACAAGGCGCAGACGCTCGCGCTCAGGTTCGCGCGCGCGTGGGGCGTCAGAATCAACTCGATCAACCAGAAGTTCCACCCGAGCCTGCTCTGGCAGTCCCACGAACAGAATTGCCTCACCATCCTCGTCGGCGCGGTGGACAACCCGGCGGCGCGCCGCGCCATCAACCGCGCGCTGAAGATGTGCCGGGAGACGGAAGGGCGGACGCCCGACACCTGGTGGATCGACTGCGGCAACGACCGCGAGACGGGTCAGGTCCTCATCGGCTCGGCGACCACCCCTTACCAACTCCGCGGGGCCTTCGCCATCGACCCCCTGTGCCAGTCACTCCCCTCGCCCGCGATGCAGTGCCCGGACTTGCTGCGCGCCGTCGATGAGGGGCCCAAGCGCAAGCAGCGGCTCTCCTGCCTCCAGCTCATGCTCATGAACGAGCAGAGCCTGATGATCAACCAGCGCATCGCCAACGAGGCGGGCGAGATGCTCACGCAGCTCCTCCTCTACCGTAACCTCCAAAGGTTCGCCACGTTCGTAGACACGAAGTTGGGGGTGCAGACGAGCGAGTACACAACGCCTGATGCGGTCGCACGCTCGATCCGTAGGAAGCGGACGGACTTTCTGTTAGACGCGAGCGTGTTGGATGAGGAACAGTTCATCGCCGACGAGGCGGCTTGATACTTAGGCTCAGGCCGAGCGGCCGGGGAGAGTCACACCGGCGCATAACCTCCACGCGAAATAAGAGCGCCGCCTTCGTTCGACCGCGACTCACAACTCCCGCGGCGATCCCTCCGTCTGCCGCATCGGTGGACGTGCGCTCCTCGCACGCAAACGTCTCACACCCCGCGTCGTATGCGCCGCGGCCTTCCCTCCCTGACGCGTCCGTCACCCGCCTTAAGATAACGTGCGCGGCGCGCAGCGCGTGATCTACTTCAGCCCATGCGACACCCCACAAGGTCCGGATGACAGAACACGGCACGACAAACCGCCAGCCTGTCCTCTACCGGGTCTTACGCAACAGGAAGCTGCCGCCCGGCGGCAGGTACTACGACGTTACGACCGTCGAGGCGGAAGGTCTTTCTTTGACGGACGCGAGGGCTTTAAGCGACCACCTGCAAAGCGAGGAGGCCGCGGCCAAGCCACGTCAAACCAGTTGGACGTTCGACATTTTCTTTATCGAGCGCGAGGACGTAATGAAGTCGGCAGTGGGGATGAGTCTCAGAGTCAAACGGTCGAGAAGGCGCACAGCCGCCCCAGCCGCCACGAAGCGCCGGACGAAGCGCCGGCCGCAGGGGGTAGGGATGCAGATGTTACTGCAATGGCGCTGATAAGAGACCAACAAGGCCGCCCGCTGAGGAGCATCGTCGGAATGGCAAGCGCCTTCCCCTTTACCGAGTCTCGAAAGTCGCACCGGCGCGTGCACCTCGATTGCGGGCACGTAGTCGTAACGCGTCGCCGGCGCGACGAGTATTGCAACAGGTGCCGGCCCTACCACCGGAAGTTGACAACGAGATGAAACAATTCATTTCAAGACGCGCCCGGCTCGAAAGCATCA